>DASXVI010000195.1:0-7590 GCA_036504315.1 Nitrospirota bacterium | reverse complement strand
TCAGGGACGGGACAAGTCCGGCCCGGCGGAAGAAATGTTCGCCCGCGCTATCTCTCTTAAATCTTCGGACGCCGACGCGCATTTCTATCGCGGGTATAACCTCTCCGCGCTCGAACGGTACGAGGAAGCGGCGGACGAGTTCCGTCAGGCTCTGAAATTGAACCCCGAGATGCAGAAGGCGAAGGGTCAGTTGGAGGTGGCGGGGAAGTTCGCCTCCGAGGCCGCTATAAAGGAAGCGGACGAGATGATGGGCCGGGGCGAGTACAAGACCGCCGAGCTGAAATTCAGGAAGGCGCTCCTGCTCGACCCTTCAAGCCCCGAAGCAAAAAAGGGCGCGAAGGAGGCTTCCGAGGCGCTGACAAAGGATACTGCCGAGCGTATCGCAAGGGTCCGCGCCGCTTTGGGCAAGGCGGAATTCGCAAAGGCGCGCGATGAGGCCAAAGAGCTTGCGCGGCTCAACCCGGGGCCGGATTCCGAGGCTGTAAACCGCGAGGTGCGGGAAGAAACGGCGCAGGCGGTAAAAGAGCTGATGGCGCAGGCCGACGAAGCCGAAGGGCGCGAGGCACTCTCCGAGGCGATATTCGTCTGCGAGAAGGCGGTCCTTTTAGACCCGTCCAATGGGGCTCATACCGAAATGTTGAGGCGGTTACGGGGAAAGATAGCCGAGGAAAGCGCGCGCGCGAAGGACGCGCTGAAGGACGGGAAACTTGCCGCCGCCAAAAAATCCTACGAGAAGCTTGTGCGCTATGACTCCGGCGATGCGGACGCAAAAGCAGGGCTTGCATCCGTGAACGCCCGCATTGAGCAGGAGACCGCGAAGGCGATTGCCAGGGCGCATGAGTCCATCGCATCCGGCGATATAGAAAAGGCGGTGGCGCAGATAAACCGTGCGCTTGAGTATTCCCCGCAGGACGCGGACGCGCTGGCCCTGCGCAGGAAGATTGCGCAGAAGGCCTCGGAAGTGGCCGCACCGGCGGCTGTTGTTGACGAGCAGGAAGTCCGCAGGGTATATCTCCAGGGTGTCGAGCATTATACGAAAGGCGAGCTTGCCGAGGCCATCGCGAGCTGGCGTGAAGTATTGAAACTGGACCCGAAAAACGAGAAGGCGTCGTCTAACATCGCCCGGGCGGAGGACAAGCTGAAGGAAGCCTCCGGAAAGGGCGTAAAGTAATGAAGTTCAGCGCGGCTTTCATCTTCTTTCTGTTGATAATCCCTTCAGGCGCATATGCGCGTCCCGCCGTCGTCCCGATGGACAAGCCTGCCGCACTCGGACTCCCTGATTTTGGCGGGGAGACAAAGAACCTGCCGGTGGGCGAGGAGAAGGTGACGGTAAAAAAAGAGGGGATTTCCGAGTCCGTGATGGCAAAGAAGGAGCTTCTCGTAAGCCTGTCTGAGCCTAAGGAAGGCGTGACGGGCCGTTCGTTCCAGAGGATATCGGGCAAGGTCGGCGGCGGTATCGCCAAGGTTTTCCTGCGCGTCAACGACGACACGCAGGTCGTCTCGGCTAAGGACGGGCTCTTTGAGGCGTATGCCGCGATGAAGCCCGGCATGAACTCCGTGACCGTTATCGCATGGGACCTTGAGGGCAACCTCGGCAAGGACTCGCTCAAGATATTTTACAAGAAACCGGAGGGCGGGCAGACGGTAAAAATAACCGCGCCGAAGGACGGCTTCTCCAAAGATATTACCACGGACAGGGTGATTCTGGTCGAGGCGAAATCCTCCGACACCTCCTCGACCGAAGGCTACCTCGTGGTAAACAATATCCCGCGGCGCGTTAGCTTCGACAAGGGACAGCTCCGTCAGGAGGTCGCGCTTTTACCGGGCCCAAACATTATAATCGTGGAGGCCATCGGCAAAGACGGGAAGGCCTCGATAAGCGGGCCGGTCACCGTCCGCACATTCGACGCGAGGCCGAAGGATATGCTCGCGGTCCTGACATGGGACAGCCCGGCCGCCGACCTCGACCTCCATGTTTGGGACAGCTTCGGACATCATACCTTCAACGAGGCGACTGACCCCGACCTGTCCGAGGCGGCAATTCCCGCCGGAAGGCTGGACATGGACAGGAAGGGCGGATACGGGCCGGAGGTCTTCTCGCTCGAGGACTCATCCCAGGAGGTCTACGCCCTGTATGTCAAGCTGAGTCCGGGGCTGAAGGAGAAAGGCGCGACGTGCGCATACCTGCGTGTGCTCCTGCACGGCGACGAGCCCGCAAGGCGCATCATGCGCAGCTTCGGCCCCCAGCCGCTCGATGAGAAAACGCCCGTCTGGCCCGCCGCAAGCGTGAAGATGCCGGAGGGCGTATTCTTCCAGGAGAAGGACATAGACCTCTCCCGCACGCTCTCGATGGACGCGCGCGCCGTGAAGCGGCTTGCCCTGATGCTGGAAGAAGAGAACGCCGCGTTCCGCCTGCTGGCGATATCGGCGATGGGCCAGATCAAAAGCGAGGATGCGGTCGGCCCGCTTGTGGCGGCCCTTGCCGACAAAGACCCGGAGATACGCCGCGCCTGTGTGGGCGCTCTCAGGAACATTAAATCCATCAAGTCGTTCGACGCGCTCATGAAGACGCTCAAGGACCCGGACCCGGAGGTGCGCAGGACTGCGGCCGGCGCGCTTGGCGCTATCGGCGACAGGGCCGCGATAGGCTCGCTTACCGGGCTGCTCGCGGAGGAATCCGATACGGCGGTAAAGGTGGAAGTCATCCGCGCGCTTGGGCAGATGGGCGAGAAGATAGCGTTCGGCAGTGTGCTTCCCCAACTTAGGGATGAAGACCCGGCGGTCCGGGTCGAGGCCGCGAGGACGCTCGGCGCATTGGGCGAACCGTTAGCCGAAAAGCCGCTTATCGAGGTGTTGTCGGACGGCGGGCCGGAACTTCGCGAGACGGCCGCGGAAGCCCTCGGCAGACTCGGGCTTGCAAACTCCGTCAAGCCCCTGATGGACGCGCTGCATTTCGACAAGTCTGAAGGCGTAAGGGTTCAGGCCGCGGTTGCGCTCGGGAAGATTAAGGGCCAGGCCGGAGTGGAGGAGTTGAGGTTTGCGTCCGAGAAGGACGGAAGCGCAAGGGTGCGTACCCGCGCAAAGAAGGCGCTCGAAGGCATCGAGAACATCATCAAGGAACCGTCGCTCCCTCCGATAAAACTTGATGATGATGTGATAATATATTAGGGCTAACTGCTTGGCGGGTGGACCGAAAGCCGGGCCGCGCCATTAGGGCCAGCCTACGGCTGACGCCCGAAGAAGCCGCGTCCCTTTGTCGGCATACCCGCCTTCGCACAGATGCAAACCCTGGGAAGCAAGCAAAATTTAAATATGCACGTCCCGGTCGCCGGCGGCTATACCGGCGAGTTTATTCTGCACTCCGGCGCGGACATTATCGGGCAGGGCCTCGGTGAACCTCCGTACCGCGCCTTCCAGCGCCTCGCTTTTATTCCCCGTATCCAGCAAGT
Source organism: Nitrospirota bacterium (assembly GCA_036504315.1). GTDB lineage: Bacteria > Nitrospirota > JACRHJ01 > JACRHJ01 > JACRHJ01 > DASXVI01. The sequence continues at coordinate 4,141 of DASXVI010000195.1, read as the reverse complement.
ATTCCTTCAGCGAAAGCACTGCGTTCACGGTGCATTTGTCGTGCATGCCGCCGGATATTACGGTGTCGTGGTACGCCGCGCCCTGCCTGCCGTTTCTGTAGCACGCGGTGCAGAGAGAAGGCAGCAGCCCTGCCCTTGCGATTACCTCGGCCATCTCCACAATGTCGCGGTTGTCGTGCAGGCTGAATTGGGCTGTGGAGTGTTCGGTCTTGCCGTATCCGCCCGGTTCGACAGAGGAGCCTGCCGAAATCTGGGACGCGCCTATCTTCAGGCATTCTTCGCGGACCGCCTCCGGCTCGCGGGTCGAGATAACCACGCCGGCATACGGGACGGAAAGGCGGTATACGGCCACTATCTTCTTGAAGTCTATGTCTGAAACCGGGGCTGGTGGTTCTTTAAGGGCTGCGCCTTCGGCATAACGTAGCCTCGGGACGGATATCGTGTGCGCGGCCGCGCCGAACCGCTCCTCCAGATGCTTTGAGTGGGCGATTGTGGCGAGCGCATCGAAGCGGTAATCGTACAGCCCCAGAAGCGCGCCGATACCGACATCGCCGAAGCCCGCCTCGAGCGCCCTGTCCATTGCGTTCAGCCGGAAGCCGTAGTCGCGCTTCATCCCGACCGGGTGCATGACCGAGTAGGTCTCCGGGTGGTAGGTCTCCTGAAAACACTGGTAGACGCCGTAGCCCGCCGATTTGATTGTCCTGAAGTTTTCGACCGAAAGCGGCGCGCTGTTTATGTGCAGGATGCGGATGTCGGTCTGTGAGTATATCGCCTCGGCGACCTTGACGAGATAGTCTATGCTGGAATGGAGCGGGTGTTCGCCCGCGACGAGTATTATCCTCTTGAACCCTGCCTTCGACAGTATCTTCGCCTGCTCGACGGCCTCCTCCGGGGAGACCGCCTTCCGGCGGGCGGTAGTGTTCGAGCGGCGGAAGCCGCAGTAGAGACAGTCGTTGCCGCAATAATTGGACAGGTAAAGCGGGGCGAACAGGACGACCCTCGGGCCGAATACCGCTTCCTTGACTTCACCGGCCGCCTCGGAGATGAGCCTGATATGCTCCGGGTCTTCGGTATGCAGGAGCGAGGCCGCGTCTTCGAGCGGAAGGCCCCGCAGAAGTTTCGCGCGTTTCAGTATTTCATCGAGCCTGTTTTTATCCGGCGCGGACGCACCTGCATGCGTGATGCCCGCTTTCATTATCTCTTCGTCTACCGTCATATTGCTCTGCATCTACTCCCCCTTATTCGCCTTTCTCGCCAAGCAGCAGCCTCAAGACGCAGTTTGCCTGGTGGTGCGCAGCTATGCCAACCCTCGGGGCCATCAACCCCATACCCTCGGAGGCCTCTGTCTCCCGGTCTCCTACTATATAATATCCGCCGGCGCCGAACGGCTCCGTTTTGATTGTATTGGACGGCCCGTGTCCCGCCACGCCCGATGCCGTGACCACCGGCACGCCGGGGCAGGACGCCGCCATCGCGTTTATCAGCATAGCCTTGGCCTCGGCTTTGTCGAACGCCTCGACCAGGACATTGACCCTGCAGAATATCTTTCCGATGTTGGTGTCGTCCAGATGGACCTTGTGGCCGGTGAGCTTTACATAGGGGTTGATCCGGCGGAGATTTTCTTCCAGCGCCTCGACCTTCGGGCGGCCTATCTGGTCCACGAAGAACTGCTGGCGGTTGAGGTTGGACGGCTCGATTATGTCGTAATCGGCCAAGACAAGCTCGCCTACGCCTATCCTCGCGAGCGCGATGGCGACGGACGAGCCGAGGCCGCCAAGCCCCGCGATGCCGACCTTCGCCTTCCGCACCTTCTCGTGGACGCCGGGCGTGTGCCGGGCCATCATCAGGGCCTCGAGCTCTTCGCGGGAGGGTTTTTCCCCTTTGCGTATCAGGACAAGGTTGTCCCCGTCCTTCACCGGGTCGTTGCCTGTGGCCGGATACCCGTTGAGTATTATAAGGTCTGCGCCCGGCTTGAACCGGGCGCAGAGTTCCATCAGCTTTAAAGGGTGTTCGAGTTCGACCACCCGCTCGTTTACTTTTACATGAATCATTATAAACCAATTTTAGGCTATAGGCCTCGAGAAGTCAAACCGTAACCTTGCGGACGGCCTAAATAAATTGAAGTACGCAACTCTCCATTGCGAGTTTTGTTATCGTGTAATTTTATAATCATTAATCCGATTAAAATTACTTGAATATTCTATGGTTATGTTAAGATTGTTATATAACGAATGGCGGGAAATAGGATGACACCATGGATAAGGAACTAAACAAGGATGCGCGGCTCCGTGCGGAGGCCGCCGCGATGAACCAGGAGTTGATGCTGGCCATAAAGCGGCAGCATGAACTTACGGAAGCGGCGGAAAGGTTGAACGCGCAAGTACTGCAACTGGAAATGGCCAAGCGCAAGCGGGCGGAAGAAACCTTCAGCGCTTCAGAGCTTCGCTACCGGCGGCTTTTTGAAAGCGCAAATGATGGAATTCTGCTGCTGGACGCCGGTAAAGGCACGATTTACGATGTAAATCCATGCCTGATGGAAATGCTTGGTTATTCCCGCGAGGAGATGGTCGGGAAGGAGCTTTGGGACATAGGCCTGATAGAGGATATTCAAACTGCAAAGAGCGCGTTTGAGGAACTATTGGAAAAGGACCGGGCTCGTTATGAAAACCTGCCGCTAAGAACCAGAGACGGCCGCATTATCGAGGTGGAGGTCATAAGCAGCGTTTATGAGGTTAACCAAACAAGGGTCGTCCAGTGCAATTTTCGCGACATTACGGAAAGAAAAGCGCTGGAAAAGGAGTTGATGCTTGCCATAGGACGGCAGCATGAACTTACGGAAGCGTCGGAAAGGTTGAACGCGCAATTGCAACTGGAAATGGCCGCGCGCATGCGGGCGAAGGAAACCCTCAGCGCTTCGGAGCTTCGCTACCGGCGGCTTTTTGAAAGCGCAAATGACGGGATCCTGCTGCTTGACGCCGGTAAAGGCACGGTTTACGATTTAAACCCTTGCCTGATGGAAATGCTTGGTTATACCCGCGAGGAGATAGTCGGGAAGGAGCTTTGGGAAATAGGCCTTATACAAGATATTGAAACTTCAAAGAGCGTATTTGAGGAACTGTTAAAAAAGGATCAGGCCCATTATGAAAACCTGCCGTTAAAAACCAGCTATGGCAGCATTATCGAGGTAGAGGTTCTAAGCAGCGTTTATGAGGTCAACGAAACGAGGGTCGTCCAGTGCAATTTCCGCGACATTGGGGAAAGAAAAGCGCTGGAAAAGCAGAAGGCCGATTTTTACGCGATGGTTACGCATGACATCAGGTCCCCTCTTACCGTCATAGCGGGTTATTCTGAAATTCTGAAGGACAAGGCCGACAAGTTCGATGCCGAGACAAACGAAATGGTTACGGCAATAGTCAACAGCGCCAATAAGGTTTATGGTCTGATTGAAAACTTTTTATCAATCTCGAAAGTGGAAGCCGGGAAGCTTGTCGTTAGTCCCGCTCCAACCGATATAGCCGCACTCCTGCGGGATGCCTGCTCGGAAATTGAAATGGCCTTGCATGAAAAGAATCTTGATTTAAAGACGCAAATAGACGACGGCCTGCCGAAAGCAACGGTTGATCCAAAGTTAATCCAGCGGGCGGTCCTTAACCTGCTTCACAATGCGGTTAATTACACCCCCGCCCCCGGAACGATCACTCTTAAATCGGTGCTTGAGGGCAACGATATTATAATCTCTGTAACAGATACAGGGAAAGGCGTACCCGCCAGCGAGCGGCAAGACATATTTGAAAAATATTACCGCTCCGAGAAGACCGCAGGGGTTAAAGGCAGCGGCCTCGGGCTCGCCATAGTAAAGGCTGCCGCCGAAGCGCACGGCGGGCGGGTCGAGGTCGAGAGCGAGGTCGGCAAGGGAAGCACCTTCAAGTTATTCATCCCGGTTAATTTAGAAATGAAAAAAGCTGCATAAATTAAGCCTCCAACATCAGTCCCTCTCCTCGCGGGAGAGGGTCGGGTGAGGGGCGCAAATAGAAAGGCCCGGCTTTCGCCGGGCCTTTCTATGTCTATTTATCCCACTCCGCCTTGTCCTTCGGCACATACCAGTCCTTGAAATTATACCAGATGCCGAGCGGCTCTTTCT
>DASXVI010000194.1:0-3440 GCA_036504315.1 Nitrospirota bacterium | reverse complement strand
AGAGAACTTGACAGCAGATTCACTGAGCGTGTCAGACCTGCTGACTGAGTTGAAAGTAAAACAGGCGCAGTACGTTACCGTTGAGCTTAACGGGCAGATACTCGACCGGGAAAATTTCGGCAATACTGCCGTTAATAACGGCGACACGGTCGAATTTCTCTACTTCATGGGCGGAGGAAGGTAATGCTGACCGATAGCCAGATAGAGCGTTATTCGCGTCATATCCTGCTGAAGGAGGTCGGGGGAAGGGGCCAAGCGAAGCTGCTCGCTTCGAGCGTGCTTGTCGTGGGCGCCGGGGGGCTTGGGTCTCCTATAGCGCTCTATCTCGCGGCGGCCGGCATAGGACGCATCGGGATTATCGACGGCGATGTCGTAGACCTGTCCAACCTACAGCGGCAGGTGATACACCATACGGCTGACATCGGCAAGCCTAAGGTCGTCTCCGCAAAGGAAAAGATTGCGTTGATGAACCCGGATGTTCAGGTCGATATATATCAGGAGATGGCGGCCTCCGCGAACCTGCCAGGGATACTCAAGGGCTACGACTTCGTAATCGACGGGACGGACAACTTTGCCGCGAAGTTCCTGATAAACGATGCCTGCGTACTGCTCGGCAAGCCTTATTCCCACGGGGGGATACTCCAGTTCGACGGACAGACTATGACCGTCGTGCCGGGGCAGTCCGCATGCTACCGGTGCATCTTCGGCAAGCCACCGGAACGGGACGCAATCCCGACCTGCTCGCAGGCCGGAGTAATAGGCGTGTTGCCCGGAGTATTGGGGACCATCCAGGCTACCGAGGCTATAAAATACATCCTCGGCAAGGGCGAATTGTTGACGAATAGGCTGCTCACTTATAGCGCTCTCTCGATGCATTTTCGCGAGGTAAAGCTGAGCAGGAACCCGAAGTGCCCAATCTGCGGCGAGGAGCCGACAATAACCGAACTGGCAGATGAATGGCAGGCTCTGAATGTTTGTAGTATTCCCGGTAACAACAGTTAGAATTGGATGAAATCATGCTGAGCATACCCAGAGGTATTTACCTCTCCATTATGATTAATGCTTTAATGGGATTGCCACACGAGTCGTGCGGGCTGCTGGGCGGGAAAGGCAGAAATGCCTTGAAATTCTACCCGCTGACGAATACCGATGAAAGCCGTGAGCATTTCAGCATGGACCCTGCGGAGCAGTTTGCGGCGGTCAAGGACATGCGCGCCGCTGGCTTGGAAATGATTGCAATTTATCATTCTCACCCGGAAACGCCCGCGCGTCCGTCCGAAGAGGACATACGCCTTGCGCATACGCCTGGCGTCTCATATATTATCGTCTCGATGGCCAGACCTGGTACGCCGGTGCTGAAATCGTTTTTGATAGAGGACGGCGAAGTTACTGAAGAGGCCGTTGAAATTTTGGAAGGAGGCCCTGCAAATGGCTGACGAAGAAAAGAAGAAAACTAAAATAGACCTGAACAACCTCAAATCCGGCGGTTTCATAAAGGAGCGCGGCAGGGATTTATTTACCGTACGCCTCCGAGTGCCGGGAGGCAGGATGCCGGTGGCCAAGCTGAAGAAGATAGTCGAGGTGACCGAGGGGTACGGGGCTGATTTTGTACATCTTTCCGTCCGCCAGTCCATCGAGCTTGTCCATGTCCCGTTCGGCAAGTTCGACGAGATAACCGAAGCCCTTGGCGAGAAAGGGCAAAAGATAGCCTCGTGCGGTGCGCGCGTGCGCGTGCCGGTGGCCTGCGGGGGTTGCGAATACAACCCCAACGGCCTCGTCGATACACAGAAGGCGGCGCACGATGTGGATGAGCAGCTCTTCGGCATCGACACCAGCCACAAGTTCAAAGTCACTTTCTCGGGCTGCCCGATGGACTGCCCGAAGGCGGCAACGATTGACCTGGGGTTCGTGGGCGCGGCTTATCCCGCCGTTGAAGCGGACAAGTGCATCTCGTGCGGCCTGTGCGTAAAGTCCTGCACGGAAGGCGCGCTGAAGTTCGACGGCAACAAAAAGCCGGTGCTCGATATTTCCAAGTGCATATACTGCGGGGACTGCATAAAGGTCTGCCCGACCTCGGCATGGATCGCTGAGAAAACAGGTTATACAGTATATGCCGGAGGCAAGTGGGGCAGGCACCCGCTTGTCGGGACGCCCGTCGCAGACTTCGTGCCGGAGGGCCGCGTAATAGAGTTTATACAGGTGGTGCTCGAATGGTACAGGGAGAACGCGGTTGGGCTTGGCCGTATTCGCCTGGGCGATGTGATAACGCGGACAGGCGTGCAACCGTTTCTCGCAAAGCTCCGTGTAAATTTCGGCGAGCTTGTCCGCAAGGACACCCACCTACCGATAGAGGCGAAGGCAGGAGGAAGGGAATAGCGATGGAAACTATAGACCTGCGCGGGATATGCTGCCCGACGAATTTCGTCCGGGCCAAGCTCGCGCTCGAAGAAATAGAGGCGGATACCGAAGTAGAGATTCTGCTCGACGACGGCGAGCCTGTAAAGAACCTCCCAAAGAGCCTAATCTCCGAGGGCCATAAGCTATTGGGGCTGACCGAAGATGAAGCCGGGTTCTACCGCCTTCGCATCCTCACTGTAGCGCTGGAGGAATAGCCCGGTGGCAAGGCGTGCTGTCGTAGCCATGAGCGGCGGGGTTGACTCTTCTGTTGTGGCTGCCCTGCTGAAGCAGCGCGGGTACGAGGTAATCGGCGTAACGCTGAACTTCCGCCCGTGCGGCTTCGATACAGACTCAAGCGGCGCGAAATGGTGCTGCGGCGGCGATGGAAACCACCGGGCAAAGAACGCGGCCCTGCACTTGGGTATCCGTCATTATGTCCTCGATTGCCATAAGGAGTTTGAGCGGGCCGTCCTGCGTCATGCGTGGGACGAGTATTCCGGGGGCCGCACGCCAAGCCCCTGCCTATCCTGCAACAAGGATATCAAGTTCGGATACCTGATGGATATTGCGCGCAAACAAGGCGCTGAAATCCTTGCGACCGGCCACTACGCCCGTATCACGCTGGAGCCATCCGGCGCGCCTGTGCTCCTGCGCGGAGTAGACCCGGCAAAGGACCAGTCGTATTTTCTTTTTACCCTCACGAATCAGCAGCTCGCCGTCGCATCGTTTCCGCTCGGAGGGATGGAGAAGGGCGAGGTGCGGCTTTTGGCCCGCGAGTTTGGCCTGCCGAACGCGGACCAACCTGACAGCCAGGACGCGTGTTTCATGTCGGAAGAGGCAAATTTTGCAGAATCGTTGAGAAAGCGTTTTGGCGGTGAGGCCAGGCCCGGTGAGATAGTCGATATATCAGGCCGCGTCCTGGGGAAACATTCAGGCATACACAATTTCACCATCGGGCAGAGGAAGGGCATAGGGGTTTTCGGCGGGCGAAAACTCTATGTATCGGGTATAGAGCATGAAACTGCCCGGGTAGTTGTCTCGCC
>DASXVI010000193.1:0-2224 GCA_036504315.1 Nitrospirota bacterium | reverse complement strand
CTCCCTGTAGTTGGCAAGCCCCATGTAATAAAGCCCTTGGACGCTGTCGGGGTCTGCTTCAAGCGCGCGCCCGAACTCTGCAACCGCTTTCCCCATGTCCTCCTGCCGGTAGAACACCAGACCCCTCGCCACGAGTACGGCGGCCTTCGCCTTCGTATCCGACGCCTTCAGCGAGAACGCCATGTCCAGCTGGGACAGGGCGCCTGCGTACAGCCCCTTGTCCGTCAGCACCAGCCCCAGGTAATACCGGCTGTCGCCGTCCGATGTGTCGAAGTCCAGCGCGCGGAGCAAGGCCTCTTCGGCCTTTGCCAGTTCCTTCTTCCGGTAGTACGCGATGCCCAGGTTCGAGAATGCGGCGCCTATGCCAAGCTCTTCACGGGCCTTGCCGCCGGATATCTCCGCCGCCTTGTTAAACTCTTCGGAGGCCTCGTCGAGCGAGCCCATTTTATAGAGCGCAAGCCCGATGTGATACCGGACATACGGGTCTTTCGGGTCCTTCCGAGACAGCGGGGTCAGCACCTTCAACGCCTCCTCGGCCCTGCCCGCCCGCAGAAAGGCGACCCCCTTGTCGTAGTCGTCCGAGGCCGCATATGCCGCCCCCACTGACAGCGTGGTAATCAGCGCAAAGGCAACCGCAGCCTTCTTAAACATTTTTGACCCCCAATACCTCGTATACATGCTGTGCGCCGGTCTTGCCCTTCACCGTCGCATCGGTCCTTTTCTCGATAGTGAAATTGTCGCTTACGACGAGTGCGGTCTCCTCGCTGATGATTATTTCTTCCTCGCGGGAGAGCCCAACTAGCCTCGACGCAAAGTTGACCGCGTCGCCGACGACGGTGTAGTTCATCCGCTCCTCCGAGCCTACATTGCCCGCGATGACCGAACCGCTGTTTATCCCTATGCCCATATGCACGGGAAGCTTGCCTTCGGCCGCGCGTTTTTCGTTGAACCGGCGCATCGCGTCCTTCATGGCGAGCGCGGTCTTTATGCAGCGGACTGCGTCGTCCGGGGATTTAACCGGTATGCCGTAGACGACCATCATAGCGTCGCCTATGAACTTGTCGATAAACCCGCCGTGCTCGAAGACTATGCCCACGAGCATGGAGAAGTACCCGTTCAGGAATGAAATGACTTCCTTCGGGTCCATGTTCTCGGACATGGTAGTAAAGCCCCGGATGTCCGTGAAGAGTATGCTTACATAGCGTTTCTCCCCGCCCAGCTCTATTTTTGCCATCGTCTCGGCGTCGAGCAGTTTTTCGGCAAGCTGCTTTGACATGTACCGCTCGAAAGTATCGCGCATGAACTTCTTTTCGCGCAGGCCCTTCGCCATGTTGTTGAAGGCGTGGGTAAGCTCGGCAATCTCGTCGCGGCCGCGCACCTTTATGTTCTGCTCCAGGTTCCCCCGGCCTATCTCGTCCGCGCCCTTCACCAGTTCCTTTATCGGAGCCGACATCAGGTTTGCCATGGTGTATGCGCCGACGCCTCCGAGCAGGAGCCCGGCAAGCGCGATGCCGCCAATCAGAATGCTGATGCGCCTCGCCGCATCCTCTATAATCCCACCGGAGAGCCCCAGGTGCACCTCGCCGATTTTTTTATCTCCAGATGCAAGTTTTATCGGCACCGATATATCGAACATCGGCGCGCCGTCCGGCCCCGCGCCCTCGGACACTTGATAGTCCGGCCCGCGCTCGACCGCGCCCGTACCGGCAGGCGGCAGATATTTTGTGCCGGAGCGCTGGATGTCGCTGTCCGCGCGGACAATGCCGCTTGCGTCCACTATGCGGACATATTTGACCCCGGTGTTTTTCATTGCGGATGTGATGAACTGGAAGAGGTAAAGCTCGTCGCCGGTGCCGACCAGCGCGTCCTCGGACGAGCGGGCTACAGACTTTGCGATGGCGATGCCCTTCTCGCGGATTTCAGAAGACAGGACTTCGCGCATCTTCCCGGCGGTGACGCCGGACGCAATTGTCCCGACCGCCGCGATTAGCAGGATGGTGAAGAGCGTGAGCTTAAGCCTTAAGCCAAAGAAGGTTTTCGGGCGCATGGCTCCAAAGAGGGAACTAATCCTGAAACTCGTTATTTAAAAGGTACTTTGATGATGACAAACTACCATATCCCGCGGGCAAACTCAAGAGAAAAGCCGGGCCTTAGCTCCGGCTGGCATGGCCTCAAAAAGGGGCGCCATTTCTTCGGGCGTCAGCCGAAGGCTGGCCCTAATATG
>DASXVI010000192.1:0-3123 GCA_036504315.1 Nitrospirota bacterium | reverse complement strand
GCCGGTGAAGCGCTGGAGCATATAATCGAGGAGGATAGTGCTGTCGGGCAGTATAACGCGTTCGACGGAGGAATGGCTGATGTCGCGCTCGTGCCAGAGAGCGATGTTCTCATAAGCCGCGAGGCTGTTGCCACGGATGATGCGGGCAAGGCCGGATATGTTCTCGGACGCAATCGGGTTGCGCTTGTGCGGCATCGCGGAGCTGCCCTTCTGGCCCTTCGCGAAGAACTCCTCGGCCTCGTAGACCTCGGTCCTCTGGAGATGCCTGATTTCGACCGCGAACTTCTCAAGCGACGAAGCCGTGATAGCGAGAGCGGACATATACTCCGCGTGGCGGTCGCGCTGGACAATCTGGGTCGAACAGGGCGCGGGCTTCAGGCCTGCCTTCTTGCAGACATACTCCTCGACCGACGGGTGGATGTTGGCGAATGTGCCGACCGCGCCGGATATCTTGCCGTAGGCGGCAACCTCCTTCGCCTCCTCAAGCCTCTTTAAGTTGCGCTTCATCTCGTCATACCAGAGCGCCATCTTGAGGCCGAAGGTTAACGGCTCGGCATGGATGCCGTGGCTGCGGCCTATCATGACGGTGTCCTTGTGCTCCATCGCACGCTCCTTCAGGACCGCCATCAGCGCCTTCACATCGGCTATCAGGATATCCATCGCCTCGGACATCTGGATGGCAAGGGCCGTATCCAGGACATCGGAGGAGGTAAGGCCCAAGTGTATGAAGCGGGAATCTTCTCCGACATGGTCGGCGACCGCGGTCAGGAACGCGATGACATCGTGCTTTACGACCTGCTCTATCTCGTCGATGCGGGCTACATTGAAGTCAGCCTTCTTTTTGATATTCTTGAGGGATTCGGCAGGTATGCGGCCGAGCTTTGCCCAAGCCTCGCAGGCAAGGATTTCGACCTGGAGCCATTTTCGGTACTTGTTCTCTGGCGCCCAGATGGCGGTCATCTCCGGGCGGGAATACCTTTCGATCATCTTATTGCTGACCTTTCTTTGAGGCTTTGCCTATTTTATCAAGGACCCCGTTTATGAAAGTCGCGGACTCTTCGAGGCTGAACTTCTTTGCGATTTCGATGGCCTCGTTTATCGTAACATTTACCGGCACATCCATAAAATAAATCAGCTCGCACGCGGCAAAGCGAAGGATGTTCCGGTCTATCGCCGAAAGCCTCTCAAGCGTCCAGTTCTCAAGATACCTGGTTATGGCCTCGTCGATTTCAGCCTTGTGCCTGTCGGTATAATCCAGAAGATAGTATGAGTACTCGAGGTCCTCGTCGGTTGTGGAGAAATCCTCGAAAAAAGACCTGACGGCGATTTTATTGAACTTGTCACCGGATACATCGAGCTTGTAAAGGTATTGGAGCGCGAGCTCCCTTGCCTTGCGGCGGCTTCCCATTCAAATACCTGCCTGTGTTTCAAAGACCCTGCCCCTGTAAAGAGCGTGGGGCGGATTAATAATTAACTCTTAAGCGCCTTGAAGAGGTTGACCATCTCGATTGCGGACATCGCCGCGTCGAAGCCCTTGTTGCCTGACTTTGCGCCCGCGCGCTCTATCGCCTGCTCAATCGAATCGGTCGTGAGCACCCCGAAGATTATCGGGAGGCCGGAACCCATCCCGACTGATGCGACGCCCTTGGATACCTCGGCGCTGACATAGTCGAAATGCGGGGTCGCGCCCCTGATTACCGCGCCCAGGCAGATGACTGCGTCGAACCTGCCGGTCTCTGCGGCCTTCTTCGCGGCAATCGGTATCTCGAAGGCTCCCGGCACGCGCACGACCGTGATATCGCCGTCGGCGGCCCCGTTGCGGACAAGCCCGTCAATCGCGCCGTCCAGCAGTCTGGAAGTGATGAAGTCGTTGAAGCGGGAAACAATCAGGCAGAACTTATGCCCCTTTGCGCTCAGGTCGCCCTGTATCTGGTTAGGCATTACTTCCCCTCCTTTTTTAGCTATACATTCTCGAGCATATGGCCAAGTTTCTGCTTCTTGGTGGTCAGGTACTTCAGGTTGCGCTCGTGCGCCGGCATCTCTATAGGCACCCTGCCGGTAACCTTCAGGCCGTAGCCTTCGAGGCCGATTATTTTCCTGGGGTTGTTCGTCATCAGCCGCATATTCCTGACGCCCAGGTCAACGAGCATCTGCGCGCCGATGCCATAATCGCGGAGGTCCGCCTTGAAACCAAGCTGGAGGTTGGCCTCGACGGTGTCCATGCCCTTGTCCTGAAGCTCGTAGGCGCGGAGCTTATTCACAAGACCGATACCCCGGCCCTCCTGACGCATATAGATGATGATGCCCCGGCCCTCCTGCTCTATCATCTCCATCGCACGGTGCAGCTGGTCGCCGCAGTCGCAGCGGAGCGAGTGCAGGACATCGCCGGTCAGGCATTCGGAGTGGACTCGTACAAGCACATCGTCGTCGGGGCCTATCTCGCCCTTGACGAGAGCAATATGTGTAAAGTTGTCCACATCGTTCTCATACGCTACGGCTTTGAAGTCGCCGAATTCGGTCGGCAGGCTGACTACGGCCGCACGCCTGACGAAGGACTCCCGCTTCATGCGGTACTCTATCAACGCCTTTATCGTGACTATCTTCAGGTTGTGCTTCCGGGCGACCTCCATCAACTGCGGGACGCGCGCCATGGTGCCATCGTCGTTCATTATCTCGCAGATGACCCCGGACGGCGCCAGTCCGGCTATCCGGGCCAGGTCTACCGAGCCTTCGGTCTGGCCGGCGCGGCGGAGTACTCCGCCCTTCACCGCGCGGAGCGGGAAGATATGGCCCGGACGGGCGAGGTCTTCCGGCCTGCAGTCCGGGTTGACGGCAGTAAGTATCGTCGTGGCCCTGTCCTGTGCGGATATACCGGTGGTAACGCCCTTTGCGGCCTCTATGGAGACGGTGAAGGCGGTGCCGAACGCAGAAGTGTTCTTCGAAGCCATCATCGGCAACTGGAGCTGCTCGACTTTTTCTTCGGTGAGAGACTGGCAGATAAGTCCCCTGCCGTATTTCGCCATGAAGTTTATGGCCTCGGGAGTAACCTTGTCGGCGGCCATCGTCAGGTCGCCTTCGTTCTCCCTGTCCTCGTCGTCGACGAGTATTACCATCTTCCCTTCA
>DASXVI010000191.1:0-3436 GCA_036504315.1 Nitrospirota bacterium | reverse complement strand
TGACCGAGCAGGAGAAGGCCATAAACTCGTTCATGAGCGGCATCAGGAAGAACTACAAGGTTGAGATGAACCCGTCCATCGGCACCAACCAGCCAGCCTCGTAGAATCTCGGCAAATGAATAATAAAAAAGCCTCCCTTTTGGGAGGCTTTTTTGTTTGCGAAAGCAGTTGCTTACTTAGTGGTCAGGTTCGCGAATTTCAGTATCAGCTTCTTACGGCCGCCGTTTCTGAATATCACGGTTATCTTTGCGTCGTCGCCCTTGCCTTCGATCTTCTCCACGACCCCGATGCCGAAGTTCGGGTGGTTCACCTGCGCGCCGTTTTTGAACGGGCAGGCGGACGGCGTGCCGGCCGCCGGGGCGGCGGCCTCCCTGCTGTAAAGCGGCGGATGCTGCTGCTGGGGATGGTGGAATGTCGGGGTAGTGCCGAACGACTGCTTCTGGAAACCTACCGACTTTTTGTGCACCAGGTCTTCGGGTATCTCTTCGAGGAAACGGGACTCCGGGTTAGACTGGGTCAGGCCCGCAAGCCTGCGGGTCCTTGCCGAGAGCAGGTACAGCCGTTTCTGCGCCCTCGTCATGCCGACATACAGCAGCCGCCTCTCCTCCTCAAGCTCGGCGTCCGAGCATTTGGACTGCGAGTGCGGGATAAGGCCTTCCTCGAAACCCGGTATGAACACGATCGGGAACTCCAACCCCTTCGAGAGGTGCAGGGTCATCAGCGTAACCTTCGGGACATTCGCCTTGACGGTGTCCCAGTCGGTCATCAGCGAGACTTCGGCAAGGTAATCCGACAGGGTCGGCTCCTCGGTACGCGCCTCGAAGTCCTGTACGGAGCGCAGAAGCTCCTTTACATTTTCTATCCTGCCCTGGGCCTCGATGTCTGTGCTGTCGCGCAGGCATTCGAGGTAATTAATCGCAGCTATCACCCGCGCCGCGACCTCGCTCGGCGGGATGCTGTCCTTGACGGATATTATCGCGTCCATCATCTCGATGAATGTGGAAACATGCTTGCGCGAGGCCGCAGACATGGCCTCGTTGGTCGAGAACGCGGCCAGCGCGTCCATGAGCGGGATGCCGGTCGTCGTGGCAAGCTCCTCGGCCTTCTTCATCGTCGCCTCGCCGATGCCTCTGGGCGGGGTGTTGACTATCCTGCGCAGGTTCACGGAGTCTGCCGGATTTGCTATCACCTTGATGTAGCTTATCAGGTCCTTTATCTCTTTGCGGTCATAGAACTTCATGCCGCCCAGGACTACATAGGGGATTTTATCGCGGCGGAGCGCCTCTTCCAGCACGCGCGACTGGGTGTTCGTCCTGTACAGGACCGCGAACTCCGAATGCTTGTGTGTTTTGGACAGCTTTGTAATCTCGGCGGCGATTGTGCGCGCCTCGGTGCATTCGTCGGGCACCTGTATATGCTCCATAAGCTCGCCCTTGCCAAGCTCGGACCACAGCTTCTTCGGCCTGCGGCAGGGGTTGTTGCTGACCACGCTCCATGCCGCGTCGAGTATCCTCTGGGTCGAACGGTAGTTCTGTTCGAGCTTTACAACCATCGTATCCTTGTAATCTTTTTCGAATTCGAGGATATTTCGGATGTCCGCGCCGCGCCATCCATAGATAGACTGGTCGTCGTCACCGACCACGCACAGGTTCTTGTGTTTGGACGCGAGCAGCTGGAGCATGCGGTACTGGACGGGGTTGGTATCCTGGTACTCGTCCACGAGGACGAAACGGAAGTTGGTCTGGTAGCGGTCGAGTACAGACTTGTGCTTCTGGAGGAGCGTGACGGACATCATCAGCAGGTCGTCGAAGTCCAGCACATTGGCGGTCTTGAGTTTCTCCTGATAGAGCGGGTAAATCTTCGCGACCTTTGTCTCGATGCCGAAGCCGTTGTTGGCCGTGTCGGCATAATCCTCGGGAGCCGTCAGGGAGTTCTTCAGGGTGCTGATTGAATGGGCGACCGCACGGGGCGAATAGAGCCTGTCGCTGATATTCAAATCCTTCATGCAGGACTTTATGACCGTTACCGCATCGGATGAGTCTATTATGTTGAAGTTTTTTGTATAGCCGAGCTTGTCTATGTCCTCGCGGAGCATCCGGGCGCAGGCGGCGTGAAATGTGGATATCCACATCCCGCGCGACGAACCGCCGATAAGCTTCTCGACGCGCTCGCGCATCTCCTTGGCGGCCTTGTTCGTGAAGGTGACCGCGAGTATCTCGGACGGCCTCACGCCAAGCTCCTGTATAAGGTAGGCAATCCGGCAGGTAAGCGTGCGTGTCTTGCCGCTGCCGGCCCCGGCCAGTATAAGAAGCGGGCCTTCGCCGTGCGCGGCCGCCGCCTTCTGTTCCGGGTTCAATCCGCCTAATAATTTCATTTTATGCCTTTCCTTTGTATTGCGCTATTCGACCGTGACGCTCTTCGCAAGGTTCCTCGGCTGGTCCACATCGCTGCCGCGGAGGACGGCGATATGGTAGGCGAGAAGCTGAAGAGGCATGGTCATCAGTATTGGGGACAGGCAGGGTATAGTTTCGGGCAGATGGAAGACATGGCCGGGCTTGCCCGAGAAATCGGTGTTGCCTTCCGTCACGAACGCTATAACCTTGCCGCCCCTGGAGCGGACTTCTTCAATATTGGATGCGGCCTTCTCGTAGACCGAGTCGTTGGGGGCGACGACGACCACGGGCATGTTCTCGTCGATGAGGGCGATCGGCCCGTGTTTCATCTCGCCGGCCGGATAGCCCTCAGCGTGGATGTATGATATCTCCTTGAGCTTGAGCGCGCCTTCGAGCGCGATAGGGTAGTTGTACCCGCGGCCTATGAACAGAAAATCCGGGCTTCTGTAATAAATCTTGGCCACCTTCGCGACGCCGTCTTCGAGGTCGAGCAGAAGCTTCTCGGCCTTCGCCGGGAGCTTGACCAGCTCGTCTATGTGGAGCTTCATCGACGCGGTATCGAGCACGCCGCGCACCTTGCCCAGGTAGAGGGCGAGCAGGTACAGCGCGACAAGCTGGGAGGTGAACGCCTTTGTCGAGGCGACGCCTATCTCGGGGCCCGCATGGGTATAGACCACGCCGTCGGCCTCGCGCGCGGCGGTGCTCCCGACGACATTGCAGATGGAAACGGCGCGCGCCCCGAGCTTCCGGGCCTCGCGCATCGCAGCCAGCGTGTCGGCGGTCTCGCCGGACTGTGTCACCGCAATGAACAGCGTGCCTTCCTCCACTATCGGGTTCCTGTACCGGAACTCGGAGGCTATATCCACTTCCGCCGGGATGCGCGCTAGCTCCTCCAGCATGAACTTGCCGACGAGGCAGGCGTGCCACGAGGTTCCGCAGGCGACCAGCGTTACCTTCTTCACCGCCTTAAGCTCGGCCTCGCTAAGGCCCATCTCTTCCAGGTATATGCTGCCGGTCTCGGGCGATATCCTGCCCCTGAAGGT
>DASXVI010000190.1:0-3586 GCA_036504315.1 Nitrospirota bacterium | reverse complement strand
ATCTCGCCGCCCAGGAACAGTATGCCGCACCCCTTGCCGCCGGCGATGCCGACATCGGCGTGCTTCGCCTCGCCGGGGCCGTTGACCACGCAGCCCATCACGGCGATATTCAACGGGGCCTTAATATGAGCGAGCCTCTTTTCCACCTCGTCGGCCAGCCCGATGACATCTATCTGGGTGCGTCCGCAGGTTGGGCACGATATTATGTTCACCCCGCGCTGGCGCAGCCCCAATGCCTTCAGCATCTGCCATGCGCAGCGGACTTCCTCGACAGGGTCCGCCGTGAGCGATACGCGCATGGTGTCGCCGATGCCCTCGGCAAGGAGTATCCCAAGGCCGACCGAGGACTTTATCGTGCCGGAGAACAGCGTCCCGGCCTCAGTCACGCCTATATGCAGGGGGTAATTTACTTTTTTGGAAATGAGCCGGTACGCGTCCACCGTCATCGGCACATCCGAGGCCTTCAGCGATATCTTTATGTCGGTAAAATCGAGGTCTTCGAGTATTGCGACATGGCCCAGGGCGGACTCCACCAGCGCCTCGGCGCAGGGCTTGTGATACTTCTCCAACAGATGCTTCTCGATGGAGCCTGAGTTTACCCCGATGCGGATAGGGATGCCTTTTGCCTTCGCGGCCCTGACGAGCTCCGCCACCTTCGCGCGGTCGCCGATGTTGCCGGGGTTAATCCGAAGCCCGTCGATGCCCTGGTCTATCGCGGTGAGCGCGAGCTTGTGGTCGAAGTGAATGTCCGCGACGAGCGGGACATGGACGGCCTTCTTTATCCTGCCGAGCGACGCGGCGGCCTCTTTGTTCAGCACCGCCAGCCGTACAATCTCGCACCCGGCCTCTTCCAGCCTGTTAATCTGGGCCACAGTCGCCTTGACATCTCGCGTGTCTGTGTTGGCCATGGACTGCACCACGACCGGAGCACCTCCCCCGACCTTGACATTGCCGAGTAGAATCTGTTTTGTCTTCTTGCGCGTAATTTTCATAACTCTCTTATTTAATCTATTTCCAGGTCGGCGTAAAGCCGAGGAGCCTCATGATGTCGTTATAAAAAACAAAAATCATCAGCGATATCAGCAGGAACATCCCTATCTGCTGGAGTATTTCGCGCTGCCTCATGGAGAGGGGCTTCCTGATAACCCCTTCGACCGCGAACATCATCAGATGGCCGCCGTCCAGTATGGGTATCGGGAACAGGTTGATAACACCCAGGTTTATGCTCAAAAGCGCCATGAATATGATAAAGTCCTGGACGCCCTGCCTCGCCTGCCTGCCGGACAGTTGGACTATTGCCACCGGCCCGCCTATCTGGCTTGCGTCCTCTTTGCCTCCGATAAGCCTCCCGACGAACTCGACCGTCATCCCGGTCATAAACAGGGTCCGGTCGAGGCTCATGCCGATGGATTCTATCGGGCCGTACCGCTTTTTGACGGACTCCGCGCCCATCTGCACCCCGATCATGCCCACCTGCTTTTCATGCGGCTTGGCCTCCGAGAGCTTCGGGGTGACTTCCGTCCTGATAAGCCTGCCTTCCCTGTCGATTATGAACTCAAGCGTCTTTCCGGGGTTTGTCTTGACGAATTCCGACATCTCGGCCCAGGTGCCGACCGGCTTGCCGTCCACCGCGGCGATGCGGTCCTTTGTGCGTATACCCGCCTTGTCCGCAGGCGAGCCCGCGACCACCGCCCCTATTATCACCGAGCCGCGCAGGCCCAAATCCCCGTTTACCGGCGTCACTTTGAACTTTAGGTCCTTGCCGTCGCGGTCTATCCTGAAGGTCATCTCCTTGCCGGGATGCTCCTTCGCGTAATCTTTCACCTGCTCCCAGATGTCTATATCTACATTGTCCACATAGGTGATTACATCGCCAACCTTGAAACCCGCAAGCTCACCGGCACTTCCCGGGGCAACATCCGTCACCTTCGCGACTGCGGTCGGGAACCCCGTAAGGAACAGGATATACAGCAGCATTAGCGCAAGGAGGATGTTGAAGAACGGCCCGGCAAAGACTATCAGGGCGCGTTTCCACAGGGGCATGTAATTGAATGCCCGCTTCTTGTCCTCCGGCAGAAGCTCTTCGTCCGTATCTTCACCGACCATTTTTACATAGCCGCCGAGAGGGAAGACGGATATCATGTATTCCGTCTCGCCATATTTCCAGCCGACTATCTTCCTTCCGAAGCCGAGTGAAAACTTCAGCACCCCTACTCCGGAAAGTTTCGCGACAATAAAATGTCCAAGTTCATGGGCGAAAATAAGCACGCCGAGGACAACTACCGCCGCTCCTATGCCGGTCAAGGTAGGAAGGGCAACTGCAAATAGATGAGAAATTCCTGTCAAGCTGTCAACTCTCCTGATTAGGGTGTTTCGGGGTTTGCGAGTTAAATTATATCACGCTTTTAAATAGTAGCGGCAATATATGGCTGGGCGGCCTTCCTTGCCCAGCGGTCGGCCTTCATTACATCGTCGACATCCTTTGGCTGGACCGGCCTGTGGGCGTCCATAACCTTGCGGATGATAGCGGCTATGTCCATATAGCCGATATTGCCGTCAAGGAACGCCTGGACTGCAGCCTCGTTTGCTGCGTTTAGCACCGCGGGCATGGTACCCCCAGCCTTCAGCGCCTCGAAGGCATAACCCAGGCATGGGAACCTTTCGAGGTCCGGCTCGCCGAAGGTGAGCGTGGCGACGCGGCCTAAATCGAGCCCGGGAATATCCTTCTTGAGCCTGGCCGGATAGCCTAACGCATAGGATATAGGCATCCTCATGTCCGGCACTCCCAACTGCGCAATCACCGAGCCGTCGTGGTACTCGACCATTGAATGGATTATGCTCTGCGGGTGTATGAGGACGGATATCTTCTCAAGCTCCACATCGAAGAGCCATTTGGCCTCGATGACTTCGAGCCCTTTGTTCATCAATGTCGAGGAATCTATCGTAATCTTTCTGCCCATTTCCCAGTTCGGGTGCTTGAGGGCGTCGGCCGGCTTTACCTTCCTGAGCTGGTCGAAGGTGAACTTCTGGAAAGGCCCGCCCGATGCGGTAAGGGTTATCTTTACGAGGTCGCGCTTCCTGTGTCCTTTCATCGACTGGAAGATGGCGGAATGCTCGCTGTCCACCGGCAGGAGTTTCACACCTTTGCGCTTGACCGCGTCCATGAACAGCGCCCCAGCGCAGACCAGCGTTTCCTTGTTTGCAAGCGCGATATCCTTGCCCTCCTCGATGGCGGCCATCGTGGGGATAAGCCCGGCGGAGCCGACTACGGCGGACACGACCATATCGACGCCCTTAAGCGTCGCGGCCTCCGCCATGCCTTCTATGCCGTGCACCACCTTGACCGATGTCCTGCCGAGGGCCTTCTTCAGGGCCGCGGCATTACCGCTGCTGCCGACTGAAACCATCTTCGGCGAGAACTCCCGTACCTGCTCTTCCATAAGCGCGATGTTGCCGCCGCAGGCCATGGATATTACGCGGAAACTGTCCGGATGCCGCCTGATAATATCGAGGGTATTTACGCCTATCGAGCCGGTGGAGCCGAGGATTGCGAGGTTCTTCATGCTATCGTACCGTTACCCGTTGC
>DASXVI010000189.1:0-8959 GCA_036504315.1 Nitrospirota bacterium | reverse complement strand
TATCCATAGACCGGCATCCTCCCGTGAATAAGCGGTATGGGCGTGATGGGGACGCCGAAAAGCTCGAACGGACCCGTTACCGGGTTTGTAGAGAGGTCCGGCTGCCAGCCCGGCCTGCCCTGCCGCAGGAATATGTACCGGAATATCTGGCGGATTTCCTCCAGTGTATCCGGGCTGCCGTAGCAGGGTATGCCCGTCCCCTGCACGATGTTGAAACGCCTCAGCTCGTCGATGCCGTTTAAATGTTCCGCGTGCGGGTGCGTATAGAGGACCGCGTCGATGTGGCGGATGTCGTTTGCGATTGACTGCTGCCGGAGGTCGGTCGTCGTGTCCACGAGTATGTTCTTGCCGTTCGCCGACACGAGTATCGACGAGCGCATCCGCTTGTTTCTCGGGTCGTCGGACCTGCATACGCGGCAATCGCAGGCTATCATCGGGACCCCGAAGGATGTCCCGCAGCCAAGCACTGTAATTTTCATTTAATCAGATGGCCCCGGTTCCTTAAGATAAATTCGAGATAGTTGTTTATAATATATTAACTTGCGCGGATTTTCAAGCCAAACGGGCCTCGATGGCTGCCATAAACCTTCGCTAAGGGGATTGGCCCGCTATTTTCGTATAAATTTGTTATATTCTGATAAAGAACAAAAGTATAACGGGGAGGCCGAAATGGAGCGGTTGCTGAACTTCATAGACGGGAAATGGGTCGAGGCGGACGGCGGCAGGACTTTCCTGAGTTTAAATCCGGCGGACACCCGCGAGATAATCGCATCCGCCCCGCACAGCAGCCCGGACGATGTAGACCGCGCGGTCGAGGCGGCAAGGCAGGCCTTTGATTCCTGGCGGCTTGTCCCCGCACCGAAGCGGGGCGAGATAATCTTCCGGGCCGCCGAAGCGTTGACAAAAGAAAAATCGCGGCTGGGCGAGTTGGTCACCCGCGAGATGGGCAAGGTGCTGCCTGAGGGCTTGGGCGATGTTCAGGAGGCCATAGACATGGCCTATTACATGGCGGGCGAGGGGCGCAGGCTGTCCGGCGAGACCGTGCCGTCGGAACTGCCGGACAAGGACTGCAAGTCCGTCCGCGTACCCGTCGGGGTATTCGCCCTCATTACGCCCTGGAACTTCCCGGTCGCAATCCCGGCATGGAAGATATTCCCCGCGCTGATTGCGGGCAACACGGTCGTCTTTAAGCCGAGCCAGCACACCCCCGCCTGTGCTACCGAACTGGTTAAAATACTGGTAGAGGCCGGACTGCCCAAAGGCGTCCTGAACCTCGTGCACGGGCCGGGTTCGGATGTCGGCGATTCCCTCGCCACCCATCCCGGCGTGAACGGCGTGTCGTTCACCGGCTCGTCGTCCGTGGGCGGGAAGCTCGCCGCGCGCTGCGCCATACCCGGCAGGGTCGTAACCTGCGAGATGGGCGGCAAGAACGCGGTAATTGTCATGGACGACGCCGACCTTGAGCTGGCGGTCAAGGGCATCATCTGGGGCGGCTTCGGCACTGCCGGACAGAGGTGCACCGCGGCCGCCCGCATCATCGTCCACAAAGGCATCTACAAGGATTTTATAAATATTCTCATAGACGCCGCACGCAGCCTGAAGCTTGGCAACGGGCTTGAGCCGGGCGTGGATATCGGGCCGCTTATAAGCGACGAGCAGATGAAGAAGGTCCAGCATTTCGTACATCTCGGACGGACCGAAGGGGCGACCCCGGCCCTGGGAGGACAGCGGTGCGTGCACGGAGAACTGGGCTACGGGTATTTTATGGAGCCGACTATTTTCACGGATGTCAGGGCCAACATGAGCATCGCGCGGGAGGAGATATTCGGGCCGTTTTTGTCTGTAATGAAGGCCGAAAGCCTTGAGGACGCAATCCGCGTCGCGAACGGCGTGGACTACGGGCTGGTCGCGTCGATTTATACCAGCAATGTCAACAGCTCGGCGGTCGCCGAGCGCGACATCGATACCGGAATTGTGTATGTAAACGCGAGCACGACAGGAGCCGAGATACAGCTTCCTTTCGGCGGGGAAAAACGCAGCGGTTTCGGAGCCAAAGAGGCCGGAGGGCGCGGCGGAGCCCTCGACACATTCACCCGCTGGAAGGTCATCTACCGTGACTTCAGCGGCAAGGTCCAGAAGGCCCAAATAGCTGATTAAAAGCCCGACTCCTGAAATTTCATTCTGAGCGCCTCGGCGACCGGCCTGCTGGTGAGCCGCCCCTTGTATGTGTTCAGACCCCTCATCAGCGCCGGGTCCGCGAGCATCGCATCCTCCGGCCCCATGTCCGCAATTCTTAGCGCGTAAGGCAGAGTCACATTCGTCAGCGCAAAGGTAGAGGTGCGGGGAACCGCGCCGGGCATATTCGTGACGCAGTAATGCACCACGCCGTCCACGGTATATACCGGGTCGGTATGGCTCGTCGGGCGCGAGGTCTCGAAGCAGCCGCCCTGGTCTATCGATATGTCCACTATGACCGAGCCCTTCTTCATCCTTGACACGGCCTTTCGCGACAGCAGCTTCGGGGCTTTTGCCCCGGCCACCAGCACTGCGCCTATTAGGAGGTCGGCATCCTTCACCGCCTCCTCTATGACTTGCCTGTTCGAGGCAAGCGTCCTTATCGTCCCGTGGAAAATGTCCTCGATCCGGTCGAGCCTGTCCACATTTAAATCGAGAAGTGTAACCTCTGCCCCCATACCGTGGGCGATTTTCGCCGCGTTCACTCCGGCCGTGCCGCCTCCGAGTATTACGACCCTCGCGGGCTCGACCCCCGGGACCCCTCCGAGCAGGATGCCGCGGCCGCCGTTGTTCTCCTGAAGGTATGTCGCGCCAACCTGGACGGACAGCCTGCCCGCCACCTGGCTCATCGGCATCAGAAGCGGCAGGGAGCCGTCGGGACGCTCGATTGTTTCATATGCTATCCCGGTAACGGCGCGGTCGAGAAGGGCGCGGGTCAGCTCTTCCTCGGCGGCGAGGTGCAGGTAGGTGAACAGTATCTGGCCTTCGCGGAGTAGTCCGTACTCCTGGGGAAGCGGCTCTTTAACCTTCACTACCATCCCGGCGCGGGAGTATATCTCCTCAGCGGAAGCAACTATCTCCGCCCCCGACTTCGAATACTCATCGTCCGTGATGCCGCTGCCCGTCCCAGCCCCGGCCTGCACCAGCACCTGATGGCCTGCATTGACGAACTCGCGGACCCCGGACGGCACCATCCCTACCCGGTACTCTTTGTCTTTTATCTCCTTCGGTACGCCTGTTATCATGGCCGCCTCCGTTTTTAATGATTATAACATAAAAATTATACACGGTTTTTACTACAAATTCATTAACCTGCATGATATAATCCAGTGCTATGATACAAGATATCCGCCTGCACGGGCAGATAAACGACAAGGTCGAGTATTTCGCTACGATTGCCGGCCGCGATATCACAAACCGCTACTTCCACGAGATGGGCGAGTCGGGCGGCAAACCTTTTGTGCGTTTTTTCTCATCCGGCAACGAACTCCGCATCACTTCCGACGGCATAATCCACAACGCAAACGGCGGCAGCTTCTGCGAGTATATGTTCGGGATAGACCTGCCGATTAAAGACCTCGTGAAGAAGGATGTATTAAACCGCCTGGTGATGTACGGCGCGGTCTACTCCCACGAGAGCGAACGGATAAGCTTCACGAACAACCTGAACGGCGAAGACCTGTTCGACCATGTATTCCGGGTCGGCAACGCCGTCAGCAACTATTACTTCTTCATACATTCCGAAGATAAAGTCGAGCCCAAAAAGCGCCAGGAGGCGATACTCCGGGCCATCGGGAAATACCTGAAACATACCGACAAGGTCGGCAAATCGGACGACGCCGCGCTCGTGCGCGACCTCTACCTCGTCCTGCGCGAGGAGAAGAGCATCATATTCCTCGTCCGCATTGTACACAGGTACCACGAGGACTACCACAGGGCGTTCAAGGAGCTTTACACAAAGAACCGCACGGTTGACGAAGAAGGCATGTCAAAGCTTGCGGCAATGGCCCAGCTATATGAACTCGACCTCTACCAGGCGGAGCGGATCCGCATCGACGTGATGTACAAGCACCCCGAAAACCAGCGCATCGTGGACGAGTACAAGGGCATCCTTATCGAGTGCGCGGGCAAAAACGAGATAGACCACCTCGATATGGCGAGGCTCACCCGCCTCCGCACCCTCAGCATCAGGAACCGCATCCCGCTGAACCTTTTCGACACCCTCGACGAACTGCTGCTCAAGGGCAAGAAGATAAAAGAGGTGGACGAGCCGCAATACATAAGGGAGATGCGCGCGATATTCGAAGGGCTGTTCCTGCAGGAGCACAGCGCGCAGGTCAACCAGGAGGACTTAATCAAGCTGCTGAACGCAAAACATCAGGCCATCGAGCACCGCAACAACCTGTTCGAGGAAATACTGCTGGAGACGTGCCGCCAGTCCGACGAGCGCTCCATCGAGACGGACGACATGACGATCCTCGAAAATTTCGGCTACATCATCACATACTTCGACCGCTTCGACACCACATTCGCGTCGGTCAACCAGATAGCATTCACGGAAGACGCCGAGGTAAACGAGGAGAAGATACGCAGCCTGATAGGAAACAAGAAGGCTTTCGACGAGGTGGACAAGGGGCTGTTCTACGGTCTGTTCATCGAGAGCGCGCTGAAGAACAAATACCTGACGAGCTACGGCAGACGAAAGGTCAACGCTATCCACAAGGGTGTCCTCGAGGTAGAGGCCGGCGACATGTCCATCAAGGAGCTGGTTGAGAAGCTGAATGTCGTCATCCTGGAGGAGCGCCATTATATCGCCGTCCACCAGTATATGAAGGAGCGGATAAAGAGCTTCTACAGCGACCTCTCCGACAAGGACTCGCAGGACCAGTTCATTTCGGATGTATGGAAGGAAATGCTCGAGGCAAGGCTTATTTCCGGCAAAGCCCCCGAGACTGTTTTCAGGGAGGCGATAATCAACATCCGTACCGAAGGCTTCTACCTCCAGAGCCTTCTGCCCATAATCATTGCGGGCACCAACTCGAAACTCCGCGAGGACTTCCTCGATAATTCAGGGCTCGACAGGTTCTATGTCGAGGACTTAGAGCGCGATTACTTCGAAAAGAACAAGCTCAACAAATCCCTTCTCGACCGTATACGCAAGGACTAACTTCCCGCAACCTCCCGCAGCCTGGACCGCAGGTATTCAAGAGCTCCGTCCCTGTCCCGGATGGTTTTGTCCGCGCGCCTTTCTTCCACTTCTTCGAGCAGCGTCCTGAAAATCGGCCCCGGCTTCAGGCCGAGGGAAATCAAGTCCGTACCCCTGACAAGCGGCTCGGCCTTCTTGGGGATATAGTCGCCGTAATAATATCCGGCCAGCCTGAGCACGACCCCCTCGACATCCGTCGCAACTGTTCCGGGCTCGTCCCTTGTCGCGAAGGCGTCCGCAAGCGCGACGACCAGCGATGCCGGAAGGCCCGCCCCCATATCCCTTACGAAACGATAGAACGCGCGCCCGGAAATCATGTCCTCGCTCATATGGAACGGCCGCATATGGCCCCGCGTCGCGGACGAGAGCGTCTCGCGCACGAAGTTTGACATCTTTAGCCGTGCGGCAATCCCCTCGTTTATCTTCGCCCCCTCTTCGTCGTGGCCTATGAAACGCACCCTGCCGTTGCCATCTACATAAAACTTCGACGGCTTGCCGCTGTCGTGCAGGAACGCGCAGAGCTTGACGAGCCCGCGCATATTCAGCCCTCCGTCAACGGAAGCCGAAAGGTACGCCTCGATGTTGTCATGCCAGGGGCCGAACCAGCCTTCCGTCCCTGCCATTATCTTCTCGGCATACTCAAGAGCCTTCAGGGAATGCCCCAGGACATCGTAGCGGTGAGGCTCGCTCTGAGGTATGCCTTCCATCGCCGCGCACTCAGGCATTATCCTCTGGAGCAGGCCCGCTCCGACCATCGCGCCAAAAACCTTTGCCGAGCCGTCCTGCATAAGGATTGCGTAAAGCTCTTCTCGCACCCGCTCCGGCGAGACGCCCGCAATCCTGTCCGACTCGCTTGTTATAATCCCGAGAGTCTGCGGCTCGATTTCAAACCCGAGCGACGCGGAGAAGCGGTATGCGCGCACAAGCCGAAGCGGGTCGTCTACGACCACGCTTTTTTGCACGGCCCTGATGACACCCTTTACAAGGTCCCCGCAGCCGCCTGAGGGGTCTATAATGCCTGCGGCATCTATGCCGTCATGGAAGAGTCCGGAGAGCGGGATGGCCATCGCATTGACCGTGAAATCCCGGCCGCTCAGGTCGGCGGCGATGCCGCTGCCGCGCAACTGTGCGATGTCCACCTGGTAGCCGCAACCTCCCCCCGGCATTACCCTGTGTATCCCCCTTTCGGCGTCCATGACGAATGCAGTGCCGCCGGAGGCCTCCGCCAGTTCCCTGGCAATAATAAGAGCGTCCCCGGTGCAGGCAATGTCGATGTCTTTGACCTCGCGGCCCAGCAGGAGGTCCCGGACGGTCCCTCCAACGAACCACAGGTCTTCACCGCACGGGGAGACCCCGGCGACAAACAGCATGGCGCGCGACAGGCCCGGAGATATTTTAATCCGCCCGTTCATAAATGGTCTTTTACCTTAAACCCCCAAGGAGCGTGACATTCAACCATCTCCCCTCGTGTAATTATACCCAAACCCGCAAATGTCCAGACAATAAAAAACCGGCCCAGATTTCTCTGGGCCGGTTTCGGTATTGCTTATACAGGTAAAGCTGGATTAGAACTTCGCGACCAGCTTCGCCTCGGCGCCGTAGGCGTTAGACATCTTCGTCTGGGTGCCGCCGAACTTGTACCATGCACCCGGGATGAAAGCACCACCGGTGAGGTTGAAGTTCAGGTTGTCATACAGCTTGTAACCGACCTTGGCATCGGCTTCCCAGCCGAGGCTCTTGGCCTGGTCGCCGAACTGCTGGCCGGTAGCGCGGAGGTACAGGACCTCGGCGCCGACGGAGAGCTTGTCGGTCGGGTTCATGCCGGCGGTCAGCTTGATGTAGGAGGTGTTGGCAAGGCCAAAACCGCCGAAGCCGTCGCCGTAGCCGTTGCCGCCGCCCGCACCACGCGGACCCTGGCCAATCTTGTCATTGTACAGGAACGCATAGTTATAGGAGGTAGCGCCATACGGTACGAAATAGGCGTGGTCGGTGATGGAATCGCTGCCGACTCCTGCGCCGCCCGGGTTGTAGAGGACCTTGCGGTCGTTGGCATGGTTACCGGTACCATAGACAACTTCGCCGCCGACCTTGACAGCGCCGACATCTACGCTCGCGCCAGCCATAGCGGCATAGGCGTTGAAGCGATAGTTCTTGGTGCCGAAGGTGTTCAAGCGCCTGCCGGTGAGCCAGTCGGCCTCGGCCTTGTAGGAGACCGCGCCCAGCTTGCCATCGGCGGTGATGCCGGTGTTGAAGGCCCTGATGTTCTTGACGACGCCGCCAATAGCGGACGCGTTGTCGTCCGCGAAGGTGACGTTGATGCCGGCGGTGTTGTTCTCGGCAAAGGTGTAGTTGGCGAGGGCGGCATAGAAGTTCGCATCGCCGGTGATACTGCCGTCAAAAAGCGCCGGGTTAGAGGTGCCTGTTCCCCTGCCGCTGATGTACGCGCCCGCTACGAGAAGCTCAGGAACCGGCTTCGCATACACGAGGACCGCGTCGCTGCCTTCACGGGTGCTGTCGAGCCAGATGCCGTGGCCGAGGGCTATCGGCTGATGGCCGGCCTTGATGCCGACTGTGGTGCCCGGCAGTGTGAAGTTTACCCACGCCTGGTTGACATGCATATCGTTCTTCTGGAAGTTGAAGTAGTTAAGAGCGGCATTCGAGTTGTTCGGGACGGCGCCGGTAGCGGCGGTGTTACCGAGGTTTGCGCCCGTGGTCTGGGTCTGCAGCTCGATAAAGGTCTCGAGGCCTTCGGCTATTTTCGCGTCTACGTTCAGCTTGACATTGACCGCGAGGAAGGACTGTGTATCGTCCACCTTGGCTGAGGTGTTGTTGAACTTGAGGTTCTTCCAGTACTCATAACGCAGTGCAAGACCGCCACCGACAGTAACTTCGGCCATAGCCGCCGAGGAAGTCAGTACAAGCGCGGCAGCAACAACTGCCAGCATAAATTTCTTCATCTTTGTTCTCCTCCTTAATAGTTCTTCGCCACTAGAATGGACCATGACTGCTTTAGTATTGCTTGCTACGGTGCTGCAAATGGGTTTAAAGCGTTCATCCCCTCCTTTCGCAGAACTACAGAATAGGATTGTCAACCTCCTGGTTTAAACCATCCACCCCCATAAATATCGTCGCAAGGGGGCGTCAAATCTTACTAATTATTAATTAAATTTAAGAGTTTCGGACGGAAATATAGCACCGCCGAACACCCATGTCAAGTCTTTTTTGGGAAATATTGCCTTGCTAATTGAAGGGGTTGCAATTTAAATGCCATCGCATTTTAAACGCCATTTTAATTTGCATCCCCATATTTAAAAGGTTTTCTGGCAGGCCGGCGGATTACTTGATGCGGAATTGTAGTATTATCAACACATTTTAATACTTGGTGTTGCTATTTTGCAACAAAAAGAAGGGTCAGTTTACATTAGCGTCGGGGTTGTCAGGCTTGTTGCGCAACTTGCGGAAGTCGGCCCAGGTATCGAAGAGGCCGACCGCCCAGAGGCCTATAAGCAGAAAAGGCTGGAGCGCGATAATAACATACCCGGCGGCCCGGAAAAAAGGCGAGAAGTTCAGCCTCGCAAATATATGCGATAGCACCGCGAGGCCCTGAAAAAGGTACACGACGGCTACCGCGCCAAGTATGTTTCCGGCCGCCTGACGCAGTACCGGCTGGTCGGGAATAAGAAGGAAACCGGGTATTATAATGCCCCAGACAGCAAGGTCCGGCGCGGTCCATTCGTT
>DASXVI010000188.1:0-6426 GCA_036504315.1 Nitrospirota bacterium | reverse complement strand
CGCCGAGTTCTGCAGCTCTATGGATTTGCGCCACGGGACAACCCCCAGCCAGACTACCCTCTCGAAGCCCATTATCTTCTTTGCCTTCTCCAGCGCCTGCGAAGAAAACTTGCCGGCAAGGTACAGCCTTATGTCGCCGTCAACCTGGCCCATCGCCTCGACCATCTTGTACAGGCCGCGCTCTCCTGAAAGGCCGCCGACATACACCAGCCGGAATTCAACGTCTCGTCTCTTGACGGGAGCCGCCTTCTCGAAACCTTCGGGGGCATACGGAAAGTTGCTGACTATGACCGCGCGCCCGCAGAATTTTTTCGCGATGTGGCCGTCCACCGTAACCACCCCGTCATAGGCCAGCGACGCGGCGGACTCGAAGGCATCCACAGCAAAGGCAATGGGTACGCGGGCCGCTTTCGGCAGCCACGGTTTCGAGAGTATCTTGGTGCGGTAATGCTCGTGCACGTCGTAGACGACCCGCTTGCCCAACAGTTTCAATAACAGTCCGGCGGGCATGAGTTCAGGGTCGTGGAAGTGGTATATGTCGGCCTTCTCGGATATGGCCCGAGCGATCAGCCTCGGGACCGTCAGAAGCATCCTCGAAGCCCTCCCGCCGTTCACCGGCAGCGGGCTTATCCTGACCCCGTCCACCGAGCACGCCTCCTCATGCGGGACCACCATCACCGTCTCGTATCCCGCCCTGGCGATGCTCCTCGCCTGTTTGTGGAACACCCTTGTGTTGAATGCAGGATGCGCCGAGGTGAGGATGCATATTTTGGCCTTATAATTTGTCATTAACGTCCCCGACTACAAGCGCATGGGCAAGCCCGACGGATGTGAAGAACATCCTGTTGTCGTTGATGTCGCCGGACTTCAAGGCGTTCAGCAGCGTATAGACCAGAAGCCCTATGACCGCGGCTGACAGGAAATACGCATCGCCGCGTCCGGTTTTAACCGCCTTGCGGGCCGCGGCAAATCCCCAAAAGGTGAAGGCCGTCAGCGCAACGAACCCGGCAACCCCCAGCTCCGTGCCGGCTTCGAGGAATATGTTGTGCGGGTACGCGCCCCGTATATCGTCGAACCCGCGGTAGAATGTGGTGAACCCGCCTATGCCGAGACCGGTAAGCAGGACAGGCAGGGAGCTCAGGGCATCCAAAGACGCCTGCATCATGCTGACCCTTTCGAGGGCCGACTGGCCGCCGCCGTCTCCCAGTATGTTCAGCCTCTCGCTCATCCTGATAAATTCGTGGAGGTTTATGGTCAGGTATGCCGTGGCCGCGATAAACGCAGTCCATACCCATGCAGAGAGCCTCCTGCTTTCCTTGTGCGGCCGGGAGGCCAGAAACACCACAATAACCAGAGTGGCTGCGGACGAAAGGAGCGGCCCGCGGGCGCCTGATATCAGCAGTCCATATACGATTATTGGCGTAAAGGCGATGAACAACGACCTGAATGCGAGGGACTTGCCCGCCTGTGCGAAATAGACCAGGGAGAGTATCAGCCCGATGCCCTGTATGTAGCCGAGGGCGAGGTAGTCCGACCCGAAGGCCGATATGTCTACCTTTGTGTCTACATTGATGCCCTGGCTGATGATGTCGTTGAGCATGACGAACGCTACGATTACAAGCCCGCCAAAGAACACGCCCATTCTCTTTCCGCCGCGAAAAAGGTAGAGCGGGGCGAACAGGGAAAACGCGGTTATGGTGGCAAGCCGCGTGAGCTTGTCGGCCCCGTAAACAGGCGCGGTTGTATACATCAGGCTAAGGCCGGCCAGCCATATTATAGCCAGGTACGGCAGCGCGGCCTTCTTCGGCGGCAGGTAAAGTACGACCTCTTTCTGAAACGCCCTCCAGACTATGCCAAGCACGGTCAGCGCGCCGAACAGGATTGTCGGGTCTATGCCCGGCAGCTGGAAGCGCGGGTCGTTCTTGTAGAAACCTGCCGTCAGGAAGAGGACGAAAAAAAGCTCCGGCGCCTTCGCGGCCACCAGCAGCACAACTACGCACGCGGCGGCGGCAAGCACGAACTGGTCCGGTGACTTTGCGACGACCGAGCCTGTCACAACCGCCACGACCGCCAGGCCCGCCGCAAGCGCTGTCGTTTGCATCCCGCCGCTATTTGCCTCCGCCGTTTCCTTCATGCCGTCTCCATTCGAAAGCCCTCGTTACTCCCTCGTTCTGCCGAAGCTCGGCCTGAGCTGAAGCCCGTAAGTTTCAAGCGCCACCTTGGTGGTCAGCGCCGCCAGCACTGAAAATCCCGCCGCGAAGGCCAGCGGTATACCGATTATCCCAACTGCTCCCACCTTCACGACAAGGTAGCAGAGCAGGCTTACTATCAGAGCCTTGTATACATTTGCGGCGTTTATCGCCTTGACGTACGCCGCATCTATCGAGCTTCGGAGCGATACGTAGAGGGCGTGCGGGACAGACGCCAGCACGGCGACCCTTATGATGTCAGCCGAGCCTGTGAACTTCGGGCCCAGCCATGTGGTAACCAGGAAATCGGCAAATATTACTATAAGCGCCGTTACGGCTGTCGAGATCAGTACCGTGTAGAGTATCACCTGCTTCATGATGACCCTGGCGTCTTCGTGTTTGCCGGCGGCGAGTATCGCGGAAAGCCGCGGCAGGGTGACAAAACCGATGGGGCCGAATATGGCGCCCACCATATTGACGAGGCTGATCCCGAACGCCATATACCCCGCCTCCTGGATGCCGTAAATGTTCGAGGTCAAGAATGCCGGAAGCGCCAGCATGCCTGCCATGCTGAGGTCGCCCGGAATCCTTACCGTCCCGTAACGGACAAGCTCACCGACCGACCCGCCTAATTTTGCTCCCCCCAGATTAGCGCGGAGGTCCCTTATTATAGGCAGGGTGTAATACACCGACGACAAGACTATTGCAGCGGATGTTATGTCGAGCGCCACTTTTACCGATGGCGCGACGAGAAGCGCTGCAAGCGGTATAACGCCCTGCGACAGAGTCATGATGGCGTTCGCCTTCATGAATATGCCCATGCCCCTGTAATAGGCGAATACGAGCGAATTGAAGACATAGCTTTCAGCCAGAAAAGAAATCGAAAGCACCATGCCTTCATATCCGGGCTTGCCGAAGACCATCTTGGAGAACAGCCCCGGCATGGCATTGACGACCGCCATGAGCGCGAGCGAAAATACCGACACGACGCCGAACCCCGCGAGGATGTAAACCGCCCGCTGCCGTCCGGCCTCCTTTGCGGAACTGATCGCTATGTAGCGCACCAGGCCTACCGACAGGCCCATCAGGAGTATCGGCTGCAGGAAGCTGACCGCGCGCCTCGCCAGCGCATACTCCCCGAACCCTGCCGGGCCGAAACCTTTTGCGGCCACCTTGTAAACCACGAGCCCGCACACGAACACGAACGCATAGTTAAAAAACGTGATGGCTAAGTCTTTCTTCATCCGGCCTTGACCCAGCCGCCCCTGCGGTGCATACTCATGTACCGGTATGCATTCCATGTTATGTAGGCCGCAGCCGAAGGGATTTTAGTGACGCGCAGGTTTGTCCTTAACTCTCCGCCCCACCCGCGGAAAAACCGCTCCACGCCCATAAGCACAGACCCGCAAAAGTCGAAGTCGCGCCCTGACGAGATGGTGTCGGCAATCATCCTCTCGAACACGAGCATGTTTAAGTGGCCGTCCTTGCGCATCTCCCTCTGCATGCCGTTAGCGAGGCAGTATGAGGCGTTTCCATCCCTGACCAGGATTGCGGCGCTTATACCCGTGCCCTGGCCGTCGCGCAGCAGGTATGCCGACCCGGCATCTTTCGACCGTACCGCATCCCACCATGTCACAAGCCTTTTCTTTTCGCCGCCAAGGGTGAACCGCTTGACCTCCGTGGTCTCCTCCAGAAGGGGCAGCACTTCGCTAAACGGCGGGTCCGTATCCATCGTGCACCCGAGTTCGGCCGCCTTCTTGCGGGCGTCCTTAACGGCGCGCCTCGTCTTGTCCGACATCTCCTTCCACCATCCCTCTATCCCGCCCGCCGGAACAACATATGTATACCCGATGCCGGTTTCAAACCCGTTCCATATGAACGGCATAGCGTCTGGACAGTAACGGCCGAGGCTGATATCGTAAAACCCGAGCACCGGAAGCGACGCCACGGCCTCGGCCAGTTCTCTTTTGTAGTGGGTAAACCTCGCGCTGCGCGCGGTCTTGCCGCATTCTGCTATGACGGGTCCGTTCACATGCGTAAGGGGCGGCCGCCTCAGCCCCAGCGTCCCGAAAGCCCCGGCCTTTTTTGGAAATTTTGAAAGGTGCAGGGCCATGCCTCCCTCGATCCTGCCGTCCGTCCCTTTCTTTGCAAGCACCTTCACATCCGCGCCCCAAGCCTTGTGCCACCATGCCGTCTGAAACACGGTGGCGTCTTTGCGCCGGGATACGAAATCGTCCCATGCATCGTGTTCGTGTTCTTCGACTGCCTCCATCATACCGCCCTCCTTTCCCGCCCGACATTCTGGCTGGAGGACTCCATTTTCCCGCAGCCCTCAATGAGGGCGTGCGCGTTTTCGCCGTATATGCGCCGATATGCATCGGCAGGCAGCTTCAGTGATTCGAGCAGTCCCCGAAGCCCGAGAAAAAAATTGTCTGTCGCGTACAGCAGCTTCCCGGAGAACGAGCACAGGAATTTCTTTGCGAACTTCGGGTCCCGCGCAAGCGCGTTGTAGCCCGAATATGCGGACAGGTCCGCGTACAGATTGTCGTATTCAGACAGCAGCCTCCATACAATCCCCTCGCCTATCACCGGCCCGCTCGGCAGCACATTCGAGTTGTCCATAAGGGCGGATATGCCCTTCCAGAATAACGGCCCGTGGCCGATGAACTTTATATTCGGGTACTGCCTTAGCCTCGCTTCAAGCGATACGAAATCCATCATGTAGCCAGGGAAAAACCTCTTCATCCTCTCCCTGCGCCTTGCGAGGGGCCGGAACAGAATCTCCATCGCCTCAAGCGTCTTCCGGGGTATGCCCGAGAAGCGCGGCGTGTTGAGCAGCCTTGCCATCAGGCAGTCGTACGGGCTGTCTGATTCAGCCCAGTAGATGCAGGCCGCCTTCTCCATGTGAAAGACGAGGGGCATCCTGTGCTGGTCAAGATAGGCGAGTATAGGGTCGAGCCCGGGCGAGTCCCATGTAATCGAGACCTTGAGCTCGCCGCATCCGCGTACCCCTTTTTTATGCCACTCGGCAAGGGAGTTCAACGCATCCGGCCTGCCGGGGTCGGGCGAATAGAACGGGACGAACCTGTCCGGATACCTCTCATAGGCATCGTGCACGTCGTCGATAGACAGGGGCAGGTACCAGGGATGGGAAGGCTTCGTCTCCTCCCATGTCAGGAGCCAGCATTGGTCTATCCCCTCCCGGTCCATGTATGCTACGAGGTCCTTGGCCGTATAATTTCTATAATTCACATGCAGGTGGGAATCCACACGGGGAGCTTTCCCATTAAAACCGGCTTTTACCGATGTCATTTTGTGATATGACCTTTCTGTTGATGCGTGTTGCCGGTGCGGTCTATCCTACCTATGCCCTCGGCCCTGTCAGAAACCTGTGGTTGCGTTCGGCCCGGCTTGCCTTTAAGCGGCGCTCTCCCCTTTGGCCGGTTTTTTGCTCAGGTAGCTCGTGTAGTTGTAGTGGTAATAGTAGTCCAGCGACCTTCCCGGCATATCGTTGAGGATAACCCCCAGCATCTGCGCTTTTATCGTATCCATGTTCTTTTTTATCTTCACAACCGCGTCCTTCACGGTCTTGCCGCTTCTGACCACGAGCACCACCCCGTCTGTGATGGGCGTCATCAGGGATGCGTCGGCAATACCCAGGTACGGCGGGCAATCTATAAGAACGCGGTCGTACCTTGTGCGCAGCTCCGTCACAAGGTCGAGCATGGTCGCCGAGCCAAGGAGTTCCGCCGGGTTCGAATACAGCGGCCCGGACCCCATAAAGGACAGGTTGGGTATCCTGGTCTTCCTTACGACATCGTCGAGCGCCGTTTTCTTTGTGAGGACGCTTGACAGCCCCTTGCCGTTCTGGACCTCGAATACCTTGTGCAGCCGCGGCCTCCTCATGTCGCCGTCGATAAGGATGACCCTTTCCCCGGCTGCGGCCATAATAGAGGCGAGGTTGGACGATATCGTGGACTTGCCCTCGGAGTGCAGCGCGCTGCATACCTGTATCACCCTTGGGGTTGACTCCTGGCGCCCGAGCAGGATATTGCTCCTGATGGTGCGGAATGACTCCGCCATCGGCGAGATCGGGTCCGTCGCCGAGATTATGCCGTTGGGCTTCTCCTGGACCTGCGCGGTCTTCGGCACTATGCCGAGTATCGGCAGCCCCAACGCCTCCTCTATTTCGTCCGGGGAATTGAACGTGTTGTCCATCCGCTCCGAGACAATGGCG
>DASXVI010000187.1:0-6424 GCA_036504315.1 Nitrospirota bacterium | reverse complement strand
GCACGACGAAGGACGGCCGCTTCACCCTGTTCGAGGTCGAATGCATAGGCTCCTGCGGCAAAGGTCCCGCGATAACAATTAACGACGATTTTCATTACAACCTCACAGCGTCGAAGGTCGACGAGATATTTGAGAGGTATCGATGAACAGGGTGCTTTTAAAGAATATTGATACCCCGAATTCCACGGACATCGAGACCTATATAAAGTCCGGCGGCTACAACGCGCTGAAGAAGGCGTACGGGATGACACCGCGCGAGGTGACCGACGAGGTCAAGCGGGCAAACCTTCAGGGCCGCGGTGGCGCGTGGTATCCCGCGGGCAAGAAGTGGGAGGTCAGCCTTGCATCCGAACGCTTCCCGAAGTACCTTATCGCAAACGCCGACGAGGGCGAGCCTGGCACCTTCAAGGACAGGCCTTTCCTGGAGCAGGACCCGCATATGCTGATAGAGGGCATGGCCATCTCGGCATACGCCTTCGGTGCGGAGCACGGATACATCTATGTCCGGGGCGAGTACCCGGATGCCTATAATGTGCTGACCAATGCCATCAAACAGGCCGAGGACAAAAACCTGCTCGGGAAGAATATTTTGGGCAAGGGTATAAATTTCGACCTGAAGGTGTATCGCGGCGCCGGTTCGTATGTCTGCGGCGAGGCCTCGGCGCTTATCGAATCCCTTGAGGGCAAGCGCGGGCATTACCGAACGCGTCCGCCGTATATGGCCGTCGAGGGCGCTTTCGCACGGCCTACCGTCGTGAACAATGTCGAGACGCTCGTTAATGTCCCTCACATAATAGAGCGCGGCGCGCAGTGGTTCTCTTCCATTGGCAACCCCAAGTGCCCCGGCCCGAAAATATTCAGCCTGAGCGGACATGTCGAGAGGCCGGGCCTGTATGAGCTTCCGACCGGCGTGACGCTCCGCGAGATAATATACGAGCACGGCGGCGGCATAAAGGGCGGCAGGGAGCTGAAGGCGGTCATCCCCGGCGGGCTTGCTACATCGCTGCTCACGAAGGACAACATAGACATCACGATGGATGTGGACGCTCTCTGGAAGGCAGGTACTTCGATTGGCTCCGGCGCTGTCATGGTGCTGGACGAGGACGCCTGCATCGTGCATGTGGCGCAGCGCGCGGCGAGGTTCTTCGCGCATGAGTCCTGCGGAAAATGCACTCCATGCCGCGAGGCGACGAAGCGCATCCACGAGATGCTGACGCGGATTGCCGAAGGCAGCGGGGCCGAGTCCGACCTCGATAAAATTGTCGAGCTCTGCAGGCTGATGCACAACACATCACTCTGCGGCCTCGGCGAGAGCGGCGGGAACCTCGTCGCGTCTTCGATAAATCTTTTCAGGGATGAGTACCTTGCACACATCCGCCAGAAGGCCTGCCCATCGGGTGCCTGCGCCTCTCTGGCTTTAGCGTAAGGAGAGCGAGAGGATGCCAGAACTTATAATAGACGGCAGGCCCGTCAGCGTGGACGCCGATACTACAGTCCTCCAGGCTGCGAGGAAGCTGGGCATTTATATACCCACTCTCTGTTACGACGAGCGCCTGAAAAACTCCGGCGCGTGCCGGATGTGCATAGTCGAGGCCGAGGGTTCGAGCCGGATGATAGCCTCTTGCTGCACGCCCGTGCGCGACGGCTGGAACTTGAAGACCGCCTCGCCCAAGGTCCATGAGGCGCGGAAGACGCTGGTCGAACTTCTGCTCGCATCCCACGCCGACTGCGGCGGGGTCTGTGCGGACTGCGCCAGGACGGGCAGGTGCGAGCTTCAGACCTGGGCCTATGCCTATGACCTTTGCGAGCCGGCCGGGAAGCCGGACTGCGCAAGCTGCGAGTCGCAGGCCTGCAAGACTGTCTGCCAGAAGCACAGCATCGTCAAGAAAGGCAAAAAGGTTTCGATCGATTACGATAAATGCGACAACTGCCGCCAGTGTGCGATGGTCTGCCGCTACGGCGTGCTGAAGTGGGACGGCGAGAAGATGGTGATGCGCGGGATGCCCGCCTCGAAGAAGAAGGTAAACCGCTTCGAGGGCGAGCGCCACGAGTACGAGCCGGTATCGTCGCCGTTCATCGTCCGCGACAACAACAAGTGCATAATGTGCGGCAAGTGCGTCCGCATATGCCAGGAGATAGAGGGCAGGAGCATCCTTACATTTACCGAGAGGGGTTTCGAGTCCACCGTCTCGACGGCGTTCGAGAGGCCGCTCGAAGAGGTCGCGTGCAGTTTCTGCGGCCACTGCGTATCGGTGTGCCCGACGGGCGCCCTGGTCGAAAAGAACATCGCTGAGCAGGCCGGTGATTTCCGCGACGACGAGCTTGAGAAGACCGAGACGGTCTGCCCGTACTGCGGCGTCGGGTGCGTGCTCCAGATACAGCACAAGGACGGCAATGTTTACAGGGTGACGGCGAATGTCGGCCGAGGCTCTAACAACGGCAGCCTGTGCGTGAAGGGCAGGTTCGGTTACGAATTTGTCAATAGCCCGGACAGGCTGACAAAGCCGCTCATCCGCGTAAACGGCAAGCGTGCCGCAAAGGGGCAGTTCCGCGAGGCGAGCTGGAGCGAGGTAATCAAGCTGATAGCCCGCAAGTTCAAGGCCGCGAGGAAGGCCGACCCGGACAGCTTCGCCGCGCTTTCGTCCGCGCGCTGCTCCAACGAAGAGAACTACATGCTCCAGAAGTTCACGCGCCTTGTTATGGGCACGAACAACATTGACCACTGCGCGAGGCTCTGCCATGCGTCCACGGTCACGGGCCTTGTAAAGGCCTTCGGCTCGGGGGCGATGACGGGTTCGATGTCCGATTTCGACAACGCGGACACCTTCTTCGTAATCGGCTCGAACACGACGGAGTCGCATCCCGTAATCGGGCTGCGCATTCGAAAGACCGTCCGCGAAGGCCGGGCGAAGCTGATTGTCGCCGACCCGCGCAAGATAGAGATGGCGGAGATGGCGGATGTCTGGCTGCGGCAGAGGCCCGGCACAGATGTCGCGCTCTTAAACGGGCTGATGAATGTGATAATTTCCGAACAGCACGAGAAGAACAGGAAGTTCATCGACGAGCGTACCGAGAACTACGGCGAACTTTACGCGGCGGTAAAGGATTTCACGCCGGAGAAGGCGGCCGGGATAACCGGCGTCCCGGCCGAAGAAATAAGGAAGGCCGCAAAACTTATCGTAAACGGCAAGGCCGTGTGCTTCATATATTCAATGGGCATCACCCAGCATACGACCGGCGTGGACAATGTCCTTTCCGTTGCGAACATCGCGATGCTGACCGGCAACATCGGCAGGCCCGGCACCGGCGTATACCCGCTGCGCGGCCAGAACAACGTGCAGGGCGCTTGCGACGTCGGCGCGCTTCCCGATGTATACCCCGGATACCAGAGGGTCGCGGACGAGAGCACGCGCAGGAAGTTCGAGAAGGTCTGGGGAGGGCCGCTTCCCGCAAAGCCCGGCCTGACGGTGAACGAGATAATCGACGCCTGCGGGCACGGCGACATTACCACGCTCATGATAATGGGAGAGAACCCGGTATTGTCTGACCCGGACTCAAACCATGTCAAAAAGGCGCTCAAGAAGCTCGACTTCCTTGTGGTGCAGGATATATTTCTGACCGAGACCGGGCAGCTTGCGGATGTAATTCTGCCGGCGCTTTCATGGGCGGAGAAGGACGGCACTTTCACGAACACCGAACGCAGGGTCCAGCTTGGCCGCGCGGCGCTTGCGCCTATCGGCAAGGCAAGGACGGACTGGGAGATTATCGCGCTGATTGCCGGGGCCATGGGCAGCGAT
This sequence comes from Nitrospirota bacterium, assembly GCA_036504315.1. Taxonomy (GTDB): domain Bacteria; phylum Nitrospirota; class JACRHJ01; order JACRHJ01; family JACRHJ01; genus DASXVI01. Next base: position 2,627 of record DASXVI010000187.1, on the reverse strand, counting down.
AAATTCAATTTCAATACGGCCCGCAATATCTTCCGCGAGATGGCGACGCTCACGCCGCAGTATGTCGGGATAAACTACGGCAGGCTGGAGGAGACCTGCGGCATCCAGTGGCCGTGCCCGACAAAGGACCACCCCGGTACGCCGACACTGCATACCGAAAAATTCACGCGGGGACGCGGCAAATTCCATGCGGTGCAGTACCGGCCGCCTGCGGAAAAAACCGACCGCGAGTACCCGTTCGTGCTCACCACCGGCAGGATACTCCAGCACTACCACACCGGCACCATGACCCGCCGGGTAGAGGGTTTGAACCACCTCGTGCCTGAGGCCTTTGTCGAGATCAACCCGAAGGACGCCGCCAGGCTGAAGGTTTCCACCGGGGACTTCCTCAAGGTCGCGTCGCGCAGGGGCGAGATAAAAATAAAGGCGAAAGTTACCGAACGCGTCGCAAAGGGCGAGGTGTTCATACCGTTCCACTTTGTCGAGGCCTCGGCGAACATGTTGACGGCGGCAAACCTCGACCCCGTAGCCAAGATACCGGAGTTCAAGGTTAGCGCGGTAAGCATGAGCAAGGCCTGAGGTGGACAGGGGTGAGGAATACCGGACAGCGCTTGCGCTGGTGAACAACCCGCGCACGCCCAGGCGGACGGCGCTTGGCCTCATACGCCAGTTGCGCCCGCGCGACATGGCTTTCCTCACGCGCAACAAGGCCGTCCCGACCGAAATCCGTCAGGCATGCGAGGCGCTGCTCCGGGAGAAGATGCAGGGAATGCCGTTGGGGGTAAAGATTACCCTTGCGAGGATGGTGTCCGAGGATGTGGTCAAGTCGATGCTGCTTAACGACGAGCCGAACCTTATAAAGGCGTGCTTCGAGAACCCTGCCCTTAAAGAAACGACCGTAATATGGCTGTTAAACCACCGGGGCATACCCGCGCGCGTGATTGCGTTCATTGCGGGCCACCCTAAATGGTCGGCACAATATCATGTTCGTTTCGCGCTTGTCAGGAACAGCCATACCCCGTTTGAGAGGGCGTCGGAATTTGTCCACTGCCTGAAGGGAAACGACCTGAGGTTTTTGTACAACGACCCGACAGTAGCGGTGGCTTTGAAGGTAGAGATAGAGATAAACCTTGAAAGGAAAGGCCAGCCCCTTGCTCCGCCGAGGGATGAGGGGCGCGTTATCGGCATGCCCGAAGACGCCGGCGATGATTTCAGCGGCCTCTATTCCTCGACAGAATAACCGGCTTCCTGAACTGCTTCGGCAAGGTCTTCCATGGATACCTTGTCCTCGTCGTAGACCAGTGTCGCGGAGTTGGTTTCGAGGCTTACCGTGACCTCGGTCACGCCGTCCACCTCTTCGAGGGCTGTAGTCACATGCCTGACGCAATGTTTGCAGGTCATCCCGAAAATTTTCAATGTAACGCTCTTCATAACTCTTCGCTTTCCGACCCCAGCATCAACTGCCGAACGGCCAATATTCGTTAACCATGTTTGATATTATGGCATACTTGCCGGTGAACATCAACACCCCGGCGGTTATCAGCAGGAGGGCGGTTACCACTTCGATAGCCTTGAAGTGGTGCTTCATCTTGTTGAAAAGCGGAAGGAAAAAATTAATGGCGAGCGAGGTCAGGAAGAAGGGTATCGCCAGCCCCAGCGTATAGAGAGACAGGAGGCGTACTGCCTGCCACTGGCTCTCGGCAGTCAAGCCCATGCCGATAATCGATGCGAGTATCGGCCCCACGCATGGCGTCCATCCGGCGGAAAAGGCTATGCCTACGAGGAACGAACCGAGATATCCGGCGGGCATGGTTTTGATGTGCGCGCGCTTCTCGCGGTAGAGCCATTTAATCCTGAAAACGCCGAGGAAATGCAGGCCGAACAGCAGTATCACCAACCCGCCGACCTTGCCTATCAGGTCTTTGTGCTGTTTGAGCACCGTGCTGACAAGCGTCGTTCCGGCACCGAACACGCCTATGAAAATCACCGCGAACCCCAGGATGAAGAAGAGCGTGTTAAATACTATCCGCCTTCTTGCGGCGCCGTGCAACTCCTGCGAATACTGCTCTATCGACATGCCCGTTATATACGACAGGTATGCGGGTATCAGCGGCAGGACGCAGGGGGAAAAAAAGGAAAGAAGCCCCGCGGTGAAAGCCATCAGGTAGGATACGTCCTGGGCGAACATTATTTCCCCGTCCCCTTCATTACATAATCCTCGAATTCCATGTCTTTGTACTTTCCGCTGTATATGTACGCGAGATACTGCAGGAAGGCGTCAGGCGGCAGGTAGCCGTTCAGCAGCTTCGCCTTCTCGCCCTTCGGGTCCACAAACCATAAGGACGGGTAGGATGTGACGCCGTAGCTTTCCGCGAGGTCCTGCATAGTAGTCTGCTTCATCTCGACAACGACCGGCTTGCTGGATTCGGCGTCTATCTTTACCGGTACGAAGCTGGCCTTGAGCGCCTCGGCTACGCGCGGGTCGGTGAAGGTGTCGGAATCGAGTTTCTTGCACCACTTGCACCAGTTGGCGTAGAAATCCACTATTACAAATTTTTTCTCTTTCCCGGCCTTCACGAGCGCGTCCTCGTAGCTGTACCATTCGAGCGAGTTTGCCGTCTGGGCCT
>DASXVI010000186.1:0-2526 GCA_036504315.1 Nitrospirota bacterium | reverse complement strand
ATGTTGCGGGCATCCTGATGGGCAAGCGCGGGTTGTCGGAAAAAGACGCGCTGCTGATAGCGAGGATGACAGGAGGCCGTGTCGGCGATGCGCTCTCGGCCGACGCCGCGGACTTAGGCGAGAGGCGCGCGGCTTTTTTGAAGGTACTGGGCGAGATAGCCGCAAAGCCGCCCTCGGCGGTGCTCCGCCACGCGGAGGCGGTCGCGAAGGAGGATTCAGGGCTTGAGGACTTCACGTTCTTCGGCACGCTCTGGTTCCGCGACCTGCTCGTTATTTTGGTGGGCGGGGGCGAGGAATTGGCATATAATAGGGACATGGCAGACGAGCTTGGCCGTTGGACGGCCGGGATGACCCCATACAGGTGCGAAGAGGCCCTGACGCTCCTCCGGGAGACAGGCAGGGCGCTTGAGCGCACATTCAACCGCCGCCTCGTAGCGGAGGACCTTTTTTTCAGGCTCAGGGAGGAAGTGCTGGGCTGATGCCTTAGCGCTTTAAAAATAGCGTGATGTTTAATGTGGTAGGCGTAAGATACAGAGAAGGATGCAAGACCTATAACTTCGACTCAGGAGAGATAGAGCTCCAGTTGGGCGATACGGTCATAGTGGATTCCGAGCAGGGCGTGGGCGTCGCGACAGTCGTGGCGGAGGTGCGCCAGGAGGAGCGGAGGGCCGAGGACAAGACCCTGAAAAAGGTCCTTCGCAAGGCTTCGGAGGAGGACCAGCGGCGCATCGAGAAGAACGGCCAGATGGAGGCCGAGGCCTTCAGGATATGCCAGCAGAAGATACAGGAACGCGAGATGATAATGAAGCTCGTCCGCGTCGAGTGGTCGTTCGACAACACGAAGGCGACCTTCTACTTTACTGCGGACGGCAGGGTGGATTTCCGCGACCTCGTAAAGGACCTCGCGCACCGCTTCCGCATCCGCATAGAGATGCGCCAGATAGGCGTCCGCGACGAGGCGAAGATGATAGGCGGGTACGGCCCGTGCGGCAGGTCGCTGTGCTGCTCCAGCTTCCTCAAGGACTTCGAGCCGGTCAGCATACGGATGGCAAAGAAGCAGGACCTTGTGCTGAACCCGGCGAAGATATCCGGTATCTGCGGCAGGCTGATGTGTTGTCTCGGCTATGAATACAGCTTCTACGACGAGATGAAGAAGGACGCCCGGAAAAAGAAAGAGGCAGGCGACGCCCCTCCGGAGAAAAGGGAGCGGGAGGTCCCGGCGCAGCAGCAGGGATGCGGTTGCGGCAAGGGCCAGAGCCCCCATAAATCCGACGGCAAGTCCGAAGGCGCGGCTGCCCAATGCGCCTGCCCGAACAAGACCCCGGTCGATGTCGTGGAAACCGACGAGCAGGGCGAAAAGAGAAAGAGGAAACGCAGCGCCTGGAGAAAGCGCAGGAAGACGAAGCCGGGCGAGGGCGGGCCAAATAATCCAGGCGGAGCGCCGGACGGAAATCCCGGCAGCGGGCCGAAAGCACCATAACTTAAAGGATATATAATTGCGCGATACATTTTATATAACGACGCCGATTTACTATGTCAACGATGTGCCGCACATAGGGCACGCATATACGACCGTGGCCTGCGACGCCATGGCAAGGTATCAGAGGCTCGTCGGGAAGGATGTATATTTCCTGACCGGCACGGACGAGCACGGGCAGAAGGTGGAGAAGACCGCCGCCGAAAAGGGCGTAACTGCCCGGCAGCTGGTGGACTCTGTAGCGCCCCGCTTTGAAGAGCTCTGGAAGGTGCTGGAGATATCGAACGACGATTTCATCCGCACGACCGAGGAGCGCCACAAGAAGGCGGTCCAGCACCTCTTCACGATGCTGCTGGACAAGGGCGACATCTACAAGGGCGCATATGAGGACTGGTACTGCGTCCCGTGCGAGAGCTTCTGGACGCAGTTGCAGCTAAAAGAGGGCAACAGATGCCCGGATTGCGGCAGGCCGGTCGAGAAGCTGAAAGAGGAGAGCTACTTCTTCAGGATGTCCAAGTACGAGGGCCAGCTTCTGAAATATATAGAGGAGCACCCTGATTTCATCCAGCCGGAATCACGCAGGAACGAAATAGTCAGCTTCGTAAAGACGGGCCTCCGCGACCTCTCCATCTCGCGCACCTCTTTTACCTGGGGCATACCCGTCCCCGGCGACGAGCGCCATGTCATATATGTGTGGCTCGACGCCCTGACGAACTATATCTCGGCCCTCGGATGGCCGGACGACGCCGACGGCAAATACGGAAAATACTGGCCGGGCGTCCATGTCATAGGCAAGGACATACTCCGCTTCCACGCGGTCTATTGGCCGACTTTCCTGATGGCGGCGGGCCTGCCCCTGCCGGAGAAGGTCGTCTCGCACGGCTGGTGGACGGTGGCGGGCGAAAAGATGTCGAAGTCAAAGGGCAACTCAGTTGACCCATACGCCGTAGTAGAGGAGCTTGACCGGCACGGCATTGGGGCAGACGGCTTCCGCTATTTCCTGCTCAGGGAGGTGCCGTTTGGTCTCGATGGCGATTACTCAAGAGATG
>DASXVI010000185.1:0-4935 GCA_036504315.1 Nitrospirota bacterium | reverse complement strand
GCTGTTGTAGTAGTCGCGCCTGTAATACCGGTTGTGCTGGTCTGATTTACAAAACCGACAGCCCTGCTTGTAGTCCCGCCAGCAGCAGTCCCGGAGCCTGCCGCAATAAATGCCGCGCTGTGGGCCGCCCCCGCAGCGATGCCTATAACATCACCGCCCGCGAGAAACCCTATCTCGACCGGCGTGGCCGAGTTTGTCTGCGAGCCGTCGCCTACCTGGCCGGAGGCGTTGCTGCCCCACGCGAACAGCCTGCCGTCGGCCGATACCGCAAGGGCGTGGCCGCCTCCCGCCGCGATGAGTTTTATCAGCGTGCTGAACGACACCTTGGCAGGCGTGCCGCTGGGAGTTGCCGAAGTGGTCCCCTGTCCGAGCTGTCCGAAAGAGTTGTCGCCCCAGGATACGACCGTCCCGTCAGAGAGCCGCGCCAGCGCAAAATTTAAACCTGCCGATATTGAGGACGCGCCTCCGGTTATCTTGGTCGGCGTAAGCACATTTGCGGTTGTCGAAGCGACCTGGAGTGCGGAGTTGTTCCCCCATCCCAATACCGAGCCGTCTGACAAAAGCGCGAGCGAAAATTTGCCGCCGGCTGAGATGGCGGCTGCTCCTGTTATGCCCGGGACCTGTGCGAAGTTTGCGCGCGCCGTTGTCGTGCCGTCTCCAAGCTGTCCTGCGTCGTTTTGGCCTGTGGCCCAAACCGTGCCGTCCGCACGCAGCGCGAGGGTGTGGTTGCCTCCAGCCGCAATTGCTACGATGTTATTAATGCCTGTGGCCTGGGTTGGGACGAGCGCGTTGGCGGAAGTTGCAATCCCCAGCTCGCCGCTGGTGTTCTGGCCCCAGCCCCATACGGTCCCGTCGGCCTTCAGTGCGAAGGACTGGAACGACCCTGCCGCTACCATGACGGCCCCTGTCAGGCCGGTGCTGACGGGTATAACCGCCTGTGCTGTAGTCGCGTTGCCTATCTGGCCGAAGGTGTTGTCGCCCATCGCGTACACGATGCGGTCCGACTTCAGGAATACCGTGTGCGAGTTCCCGGCCGCGACCGAGAGTATCCCGTTCTGGCCCGTAACCGGCGCGGGAGTCGTCTGCAGGCCTGTGGTAACATATCCAAGCTGGCCCAAAGCGTTGTCGCCCCATGTGAAGAGTTCGTCCGCCTGTGCGGACTTGGTCGGCGAAATAGTCAGCCCGATGAAATAAAGGGCGGTAAAGATAATCGAGAGGATTTTGTTCATGCCGTGCCTCCGGGTTTTGCATGGAAAGGGTGATGCTACCTGCAACTTTAACTCACGGCTCTCGGGGCTGTCAAAGCGGCGCGGGGAGGGGGCGGGACTGACGCGCGCCGCAAATAAATACAGAAGAGTTATGGCAAATAAACGCAGAAAGGTTATAATGCAGTAGGTCGGTTTAAGTAAATATGGAGGTGAGAATAATGTTCGGACGGTTTTCTGGCGCGTTATTGATTGTTGCCGTGGCGATTTCTGCAACCGCGTTGTGGTGCGGTATAACATATGCCCTTGACCCCGAGTTCAATACCCTTGTGGAGAAGAAGGGCGCGCCCGCTTTGGAGCTCCTTGAGAAGCCGACCCTGTCCAGGGAGGTGAAGCTCGACGCCCTGCCTTGCAGCACGGAGGATTTCGAGTTCCTGCTCGACAGGCCCAGGACCTCGGTCGCGCTCGCGGGGCAGATACACAAATCGCTCGACAAGTACGAGTTGACCCTCACTAAGTCCGGCATCTATCACATAGACGACAAACAGGGCCACCTTGTGGGCGACCTGGAGCTTGTATTAAACCAGCCCGGCAGGCGCGTATATTATATTACAGGTTACTGGAAGTTAATGCCCGGCATTCGGATTAACGGGCGGTTGGCGCTCGACATGGAATGCAAGGAGCCGCCGGAAGCAAAAGGCAAGGCGCTCGATGTGAAGACGCACGGCTATATAGCGGTTGACAGCTCGGTCGCAGGTGCGGCCTTCAAGACCGTTGCGTTCCTCTTTCCGGGCAGGGTGGACGCCCGAATAAACAGGTTCGGGACTGCGGTGCGGAAGGTGACGGAGGCCATCCGGGATAACCCGGAAGCCGCCCTGAAGAGGATTGAGCGCTCGCCGAATGTCCCGGATGACGAGGCCGCCGAGTTTCGGAAAAGGTTTTTGAAAAAATAATCAAAAAAGTCATTGGTCCGACCTACCAAGAATAATCAGCTATACTGTAAACAGGTGGAGTCCTGCCCGTTTGTTCCGAACATAAAAGGGAGGGATGAAATGAGGAGCATAACAGCTGGTTTATGCATGGTTGCGGTACTCTTGCTGAGTTTCACGGCCCCGGCATTTGCAGGCAGTTCGAAGAAAGGCGGCTACTCGCCTGAAATGCAGGCGAAGATCGATGATCTGAAAAAAATATTAAAGAAATATACCGACGATAAATCAACGGTAGATAAGAACCTGGAAACTTTCGATACCCTGGACTATGTCGTTTTCAGCAATCAGGAATGGACACGACTGCATGAGAGCCATTCAAAAGACATCAAGGTCCACTGGCCTGACGGGCATCAGGCGGACGGCATTGAGAAACACATTGAAGACCTCAAGGCGATGTTCGTGTATGCGCCCGATACGAGCATAAAAGTTCATCCGGTAAAATTCGGTTCAGGGGAATTTACCAGCGTGATAGGAGTAATGACGGGGACTTTTACCAAACCAATGCCGACCGGGGACGGGAATTTTATTCAGCCCACTGGCAAAAAGTTTTCCATTAATATGTGCACTGTGGGGCGTTGGAAAGACGGCGTTATGGTCGAAGAATGGTTATTCTGGGACAATGCGACCTACATGAATCAAATTGGAGTAGGAAAATAGGCAATCCGAGAGCGCAGGATGCTATCGTTTACGGGAGAAAACGCGTACACCGTACACCCGTTGAGGCGTTAGGTTAATACTCTTTTACCGGCTTCATGTCCAGCGCTCGTCTCAATGCGACAAGTTCTCCCACATGGAAGGCGTTGTGGTCCGCGATCAGGAGTATCTCCCGGAATACCGTATAGTCCTTTGCATGGGGGATCGGATTGAAAAAATCGGTTTTCGGATCTTTGACTATATCCTCCACAGCGGCAAGGTCCGCTAAAAATTCCTTTACCGTCTGCTTCCACATGGCGGGCGTGGCAGTCTCGTCGGGCCGCGGCCAGTAACCGTCCGGGAAAACCGGAGATACGTAGTCCGGGTTTCGCACGAACTCAAGGATGTCCCGCTGGCAAATCCTGATGTGTTCAAGAAGATGCCAGACGGTATAGCTGCCGTTCGGCACCTTTCTGTTTATATCACCCATAGGGAAGCCCGAAACTGCGTCCTCAAACCCCATGTGGGCGTTGCCGCCGCTGAGCAGGGCGAGCAGTTCTTCCCTGAGGCGATTTTCTTCTCCGGATGATTTCGTCATTTCACCCTCCAAAGGGCGTCTGTGAAGTATCTTCGCGAATCAAAGAACAATCTGGCTACGCTGAACCCGGACCCATCGGCCAGGCCTTTTATATCGGATACGGAATACTTGTGCGAGTATTCGGTCAGAATTTTCTCGCCTTTTCTGAAATGGAACCGCGTGCCGGAATGCCCGATGTGAACTATCTGGTCGTTCAGGCTGATCAGCCAGGATTCCATTGCCCCCAGCCTGTCGTTGTAACACCCGAGGTGTTCGAATTTTGCGCGGTCGAAATTTGCGCCCAACTCCCGGTTCATACGGTTCAGCAGGTTCAGGTTAAATTCCCTTGTAATGCCGGCCGAGTCATTATAGGCCCGTTCGAGAAGGCGTATGTCCTTTTTCAAGTCAAACCCTATCAGGGCATAGTCGCCGCTTCTAAGGGACCCGGAAAGCTGGGAAAGGAAACCACGGGACTCATCCTTTTCGAAGTTGCCTATGTTAGAGCCGAGGAACATCACCACATTTTTTCTTCCCTTCTCTGAGCATATGAGCCTCATGGCCTCGAAGTAGTCCGCAACCATACCCTTGACTTCCAGATTGTACCCATCAAATTCGGTATTCACCGCCTTGATGGTCTTTTGTACCGACTCAGTACAGATGTCGACCGGTATGTACTTGAAATCCAGACCTCCCGATAGAAATTGCTCAAGCAATATCAGTGGTTTTATTCCCTCGCCCACGCCCAGCTCGATGAGGTTAAACGGCTCGCGCGAAAACATCCGCGCCAGCGCCCATCGGTAGCTTTTGAGTATTTCGATTTCGCAGCGGGTCGGGTAATATTCCTCAAGCTGAGTGATTCTGCAAAAAAGTTCGCTCCCTGCATCATCGTAGAAATAAACCGACGGGATCCTTTTATCTTTTCTTGACAGGCCAGCCAGCACATCCGAAGCGAAATTATCGACCGATACGCAGGATGGGCTGACGGAGCCAGGCATAATGTTCGTGTTTGTATTTGCCATATTTATCTCTTCAGCGGCATGATACGAAACGCACGCTGTTGGTGGATTTATGTATCACTTCTTTTATCAGCTTCAGGGTTCTCTCAACCTGCTCGTCGGTGTTGTCAAAACTCAGGGAAAACCGCAGCGAGCAGTGCGCCTCTTCTTCGGAAAGGCCCATTGCCAGCAGGACATGGGACGGCATGGGGGAGCCGGACTTGCAGGCTGAACCCGAAGAGAAGTAAACGCCTTTAAAATCCATCGCAAGCAACAGGGATTCCCCGCGTATTCCGGGTAATGTGATATTGAGCGTGTTGGGCAGTCTGTTAACCGGGTGGCCGTTTAGCTTAGCGCCCGGTACGATGCGCATTATCCCTTCCTGCAGCGAGTCTCGCATTTTTCTCACCTTACTTTCCATCTCTGCCAGACGCCGCGATGAGAGCAAGGCGGCCCTGCCCATACCAATTATGCCTGGAGTGTTCTCGGTGCCGCCGCGCATGCCGCCCTCCTGCTTTCCTCCATGGACAAGCGGC
>DASXVI010000184.1:0-11510 GCA_036504315.1 Nitrospirota bacterium | reverse complement strand
CGCTCGACGCACAAGCCTGCGAGATGCAAGGTTCAAGTAACTGGAGACGGACGAGCGGAAGTGGCATTCGACGAGCCTCAGCGGGCCATAACGCCCGGCCAGGCGGTCGCCCTTTATGAAGGTGAGCGGGTAGTAGGAGGGGGTTGGATAAATTCTCAACCTGTCTCTTCAGTCCGATAAAAGTTTACATTGCCGCGAGCTTAAAAATATAGGCGGCCCGAGGGCCGCCTATATAATAAGGTTTTACACAGCTACCAGTTGTTCAGAATCTTCCGTTAGTTCCATGATGGAAATATCATCGCTCGTGATCACCTTGTCAATATCGAGGATGATCAGGAACCTGTCGTCCAACTTTCCCATGCCGTGGATGAACTCCGAATTTACATGGGAGCCAATCTTTGGCGGCGGCTCTATCTGCTTTAAGTCCATATCAAGCACCTCCTGGACGGAGTCCGTCAGGGTGCCAAGGTGGATAACCTCATCGCCCATCTTCACCTCGACAATAACAATACAGGTGCTGATAGTCTTGCTGGTAGCCGGCATACCGAGTTTCATCCTGAGGTCTATAACAGGTACCACATTACCCCGGAGGTTTATTACCCCTCTGAGAAAATCCGGCATCTTGGGCACTTTTGTTATGTTTGTGTAATCAAGCACCTCGCGGACCTTTGCTATATCAAGGGCGAACTCCTCTTCGCCCAGATAAAAAGTGAGATACTGGGTCGTTCCCAAAACTTCTACAGAAGCCATGTTGCCTCCTTTCTTTTAGTAGCTCTCGAAATCGGAGTTTGATTCGGACAGTTCTATGACTGCACCCCCGCTTACCTTCTTTGAAATATTCTGAGCGGGAGCCGGCTGGGCCGGTCGTGAGGCAGTCCTGGCCGCAGCGATTTGCGTAATCTTGCCTTTGTTGGAATCCGAACGCTTCGTGCGTCCGGCATTTTCTCTGCCGGATATTTTGAAGAACGAGGCGTCCTCTTTAAGCTGCTCCGCCTGACCTGTCAGTTCTTCACTGGTGGCTGCCATCTCTTCCGCGCTGGCGGCGTTCTTCTGGATGACCTGGTCGAGCTGCTGGATTGCCTGCGTGACGCCTTCGATTCCTGCGGCCTGCTCGGCACTGGATGCGTTGATTTCCTGTACCAGCTCTGCGGTCTTCTTTATGCCCGGAACTATGTCCTCCAGTAGTTTGCCGGCTTTTTCAGCTACATCGACGCTTGTAGAGGACAGCATGCCGATCTCCTTTGCCGCACCCTGGCTCCTTTCCGCCAGTTTGCGGACTTCAGATGCAACCACGGCAAAGCCCTTCCCGTGTTCGCCCGCCCGCGCTGCCTCAATCGCCGCGTTCAATGCAAGCATGTTTGTCTGCCGGGCAATTTCCTCGATGATATTTATCTTCTCAGCGATGCTCTTCATCGCGCTCACGGTCTCCGACACGGCCTTGCCGCCCTCCTCGGCATCTGCCGCCGCTTTTGAGGCCATTGCCGAAGTCTGCTTGGCGTTGTCCGCATTCTGTGAGACCGAGGTGCTCATCTCCTCCATCGAGCTTGATACCTCTTCGACGCTGGCAGCCTGCTCGGTGGCGCCCTGAGACATCAACTGGGCGGCATTGCTGGATTCCAGGCTGCCTTCAGACACCTGTTCCGCGGCGGTTTGAACGTTTATCGCGAATCTTGTCAAGTTCTCTATGCATGTGTTCAGGCTGTTTTTTATATCATTGAAGTCGCCGTGATAGGCTTCGGTTATCTTTTCCGGGATGTCGCCGGTGGAAATCCGGTTTACATACTCTGCAGTAAACCTCAGCGGGTTGATGATTACATCAAGGGTATTGTTTATGCCCTCGACGATTTCCCTGTACCCTCCCTTGAACTTGCCGGTGTCGCCGCGCTCGGAGAGCATTCCTTCCTTGGAAGCATCCGTAAGCCTTATGAGTTCCTTCTGCAGGTCATGGATAACTATAGCCACATTGTTGATAGCCTGCTTCATCTTCTCGTGGTCGCCCTTGTAGGTCTTGGCAATCAGCTCGTCTATCTTGCCGTCGGATATCTGGGCGAGTACCCTGTTGCCCTCGCCTATCGGGAGGAGTATTGCGTCGAGCATGTTGTTGACGCCGTGCACGATGTTGGCGTATGCGCCCTGGAATTGTTCGGGCTTGCCGCGTTCGGAAAGCATCCCTTCCTTCGAGGCCTCCTCAAGCCTTAAAAGCTCTTTCCGCAGACCCTGAATCACGATAGCCACGTTGTTGACCGCCTGCTTCATCTTCTCGTGGTCGCCCTTGTAGGTCTGGGCGATAAGCTCGTCTATCTTGCCCTCGGATATCTGGGCCAGGATGCGGTTGCCCTCGCCTATCGGCAGTATAACGGCATCCAAAGTTTCGTTCACTCCCTCCACAATCTCTTTGAAACTTCCGGAGAATTTCCCGGCGTTCCCGCGGGTATCCAATTTGCCTTCGACGGAAGCCTTTGTCAACCCGTTAACTTCGCCAACAACTTCGTTAATGGTTCCAATCATCGAAGTCAACGATTTCCCTAATACGTCTTTATCTGAAAGGACATTGACCTTGACCGACAGGTCGCCGCCGGCCACCTTCTCGGCAACAGCTGTTGAGGCCCGGAGGTTATCAGCCATATTATTTATTGCAGAAGCAAGCTCGCCGATTTCGTCCTTGCGGTCTACATCAATGTGCAGGCTAGTATCGCCCAAGGCAATGGCCCCGGCAAATTCAACACACTTTTTGACAGGTGCGCTTATGAGGTTTGAGATAAAGAGTCCTAAGGCAATTGCGAGAATTATGCCCACCCCTATAAGGAGCAACATGGTCTTAACAGCAGAGTTAGCGTCTGCGGAGTTAGCCTCTGACCGCTCCTTTGCCTGGTTGACCTTTAAATTCATTATGGTTTGTATATTCTCGTCCACCGCTTTGGCTGTTATCGCCCCGTCTCCCCTGAGGAGCGCAGTAGCGTCGGCATCCTTCTCGGCAATGGCCAGGTTTATTACCCTGTCCTTTATTTGCCCATATTTTACAAAAGAATCCTTTACTTCAGTGTAGTCTTTGCGCACCTCATCGCTTTTAATAGTCTTTTCAAATTCGGCAAGGTTTATGTTAATCGTGCTATCAAGCTCCTTTATATTTGTCGATAATTTTGCTTTCTCGTCATTGTTGGAGGCCGCTATCAGGTCCCGCAAATAAATTCTCGTTCTCTGGAAGGCAATATCTATCTCGCTTATTTGGCTTAGAGGGGCCGTGTTGACCTTGTACAATATCGAGTCAGATTCGGCCGCAGCCTTCAATTTCATAATGCCCACAGTACCAAGGATGCTGGCTATCGCAGCTACAACAAAAAATCCTGCCAAAAGCTTTACCGAAATCTTCGAGTCATAGAACCATTTCATTGATGCCTCCTTTTTAATGTAAAAGTTATTAGAAACCTTTAAACACGAGAAAACCTCCTTTCCCGAAAATAGGAAACATTCCTTGATGAGCCTTTATCGAAATTTCCAAATTGAACTTTAAAGTATTTAGTATATTAAATGAAATCAATGGGTTGGGTTGTGTGATTAGTATTAGAAATCGTCAAGAATTTCGCCATTTAATCTCCTTCTTGCATAAATGAGCTATTGACCCGCCTCGTATCATCCTGCCCCCATTTTTGAGATGCCGAGGCCGTTGAACTGCTGCTGAAGAACCAGTGGGAAGATCTGAGGGACGCCATCCGCGCAGGCATGGCGGTAAAGGTGAAAACGCTACCGGGCTTTTGGGAGAGGACAAGTGCATGGAGACAGAGACGATGATGGCCAGGATAGGCGAAGATTATCTGGATATGGTAATCACATAGGTTTAGCGATTTTATTACATCGTCAAATAAAAAGGGCCTACGACATAAGTCGCAAGCCCTTGAGCTTTTTGGTGGAGGCGGCGGGAATCGAACCCGCGTCCGAAAACCCTTAGCGATGAGCGTCTACATACATAGTCGGCGTTTTTCTGACCTCCGAAGCCGCCCGCCGGCAGGCTGCAATTTGGAGGTGGTCCCGACCGTGGTCTCAGCCCGCCCTCGCGGGAAGGAAAGCGGGTAAAAGCCCAAGATTATGACGCCCTGCTCCCGGCTCCTCAGGCTCAAACCGGGAAGGACGTTAGCAGCTTACGCTGCTAAAGCGTACTCGTAGTTGTTGGCGAGTATGTTTGGTCCATCTTTTTACGGGCGGATGGAGCCCGGTATGCAACCCATGCTTCGATGCTCCCGTCGAAGCCTGTCGCCCCCATTCATCTATTTAATTATACTCCACAGAATAACAATATGTAAATGTTTTAATTATATTGCGGGCCACTACTATAAGGTTGCAAACGACGCCGCTCTTATATTAGAATAGTTCCGAAGAAAATAAGCTAACTAGTTAATATAAGTACCTTGGCAATCATTAAAAGGAGGCGGGCATGAAAAGGATCTTGTTGTGCTTGTTTGTTGTAATAGGTTTTGCGTCAATATCGCAGGTAGCATTGGCAGAGGAACCGCCGTTAAAGGTCGGGATAGCGGCTATGATATCTCCCAAGGAAACCATAAAATGCTACACCAATATGCTCAATTACCTGAGCGAAAAGATGGGCAAGAAGATAACTATCGTCCAGCGCGATAATTACGCAGAGATGGACTCGATGCTCGAGAAGAACGAGGTTAGCGTCGCGTTCGTATGTTCCGGTCCTTATGTGAAGGACCATAGCAAGTTCGGGGCAGAGCTTCTCGTCGCTCCGCAGGTGCATGGCAAGGCCTACTATCAGGCGTACATCATCGCCAATGTCAACAGCACCGCCCAGAGCATCGACGACTTCAAGGGTAAAAAGTTCGGGTTCACAGACCCGAAGTCTAATACCGGCAAACTCGTCCCAACATTCATGGTTGCCAAGAAGTTCAATATGACCCCTGAGGCTTTCTTTTCTAAAGTCGAGTATACAGGCTCACATGACAAGTCCATAGAAGCGGTAGGCAAGAAGGCTATCGACGGCGCGAGCGTAGACGGCCTTATCTATGATTATATCGCAGCGAAGAACCCGGCCTTCACGAAGCAGACCAAAATAATCGACAGGTCGCCGCTCTATGGCATACCGCCGATTGTAGTGAACAAGAATATCGACCCGGAAGTTAAGAAGCAGCTCAGGGACGCATTTTTGAACCTCCACCGCGACCCGAAGGGCAAGGCGATACTCGACAGCATGATGATTGAGAAGTTTGTCGTCGTCAAGGACTCGAACTACGATACCGTCCGCGGGATGGAAAATTTTGTAGCAAAGCAGGTCCAAGGCCAAAAATAAGGGGCTGTTTCGTTCTTGAAATAAAAAGGGCTGCGTATGGAAACGCAGCCCTTTTTATTTAATGTTCTATAAACCTATTTCTTTGCAGCCGCCGGGACTATTTCAATCACGCCTTCGGCCTCGCCCATATCGAATATCGGGAGGACAGGGGCCCCTTTGCCGAGCAGGTCGTTGACGACGAACTGCGGGGCGCTCCTGTATCTCATCTCGACATGGTATTTAAGCGGGGGCTTCGCGTCGGCCGGTATAACAAAACTGAAATCCTCCATCACATATCCCTGCGGGCGTATACGGTGGTCCTCGATAACCTGCGTCGCTTCAGGCAGGAAAAGGGTGGGCTTCATTTCCTTGCCCTCCTTGCCGAGGACGGAGCGGTATATCACCGCGCCTGGTTTCAGGTTGCCCTGCCCGTCCAGCTCGCCGGAGCGGTAAATTTCATTCCCAGCCGCATCCTTCACGGTTACATCGAGCCACATCTCGCGGACGAAGGTCAGTCCGGTCGGCAGGTAATGGCCCGCGCCGTTGTTCGTCACCTTCACGGGCAGGTGAAATATTTCGCCGGCCGCCGCCTTGCCGCCGCCTGTGTATTCCACCTTAGCCGCGTGCTTCAGCCTGTCCTCCGCCATTTTTGCATGCGGGTGCGCGCCTAAAAGAGCCGTGACGGCGAGGTTGCCGCCAACGAAGTTGTGCTGCCACACATGCTCGCGCTTCTTGCCGCCCACTGCCGCCGTACCGGGGATATCGAGCTTTTCGGTGCTGCCGGTCGCCGGGTTCTCGGGCGTCTGGCGCATATGGCAGTCCTGGCAGAATGTGGTGGTATTCGGGTCGCCTGTGTTATACGGCGAATTGCGCCACTCGGAATAGGTGTTCTCTATGGCCATATAATTGTGCGCGTGGTTGACGTCGTGGCACATTCCGCAGAAATCGCTCCTTGTGTGAAGCTCGCCGTACTGCGTCTTGTGGAAGCCGGATACCGAATCCTTGCGCGGCCCGTATTTTGTTCCGGGCACATTCTCGGCCGCGTTGCCCGGGTCGAGAAGCCACGCGCCGTTTGCGATGCCTGCCGATTTCGCAACGGTATGGCAGACCTCGCACTGCACGCCGGCAGCCTCCGGGTCGGAAAGCTCCGTGCCCGGCGCATAGCGGCCCATATTGTCGGCGACATACCCGACAGGAGTATGGCAGCGGGAGCACATTGCTACCTCCGCCTTTTCATTTTCAGTCTTTGCGTCCTTTACATATTTGAAATATACGGCCCGAAATACGGGGTCCTTCCAGGCGGCTGCCATCATGGAGCCCTTCCACTGGTTGAATATATCTCTATGGCATCCGGCGCATATCATCGGCCCGTAGAACTGGTTGGCTGCGTGCGACTTCGGCATATCCGGGGTAGTCCAGTCCATATTCGAGGGGGCGGTAGCCTTCGGGAGCACCCATACCGGTGTTGCGCGGTCATGGTGCTTCGTTGCGTCTTCATATCCGGTAGCCTGAGCGGGGGCAGGCGACGGGTCTGCCGCGAGCGCGTAATTTGTCGTCAGTAGAATCAGCGAAATAACTGCCGCGTGAATTAACCTCATCTTCCGGCTCCTTGTAGGTGGTGGTTGAGCGGTTGCTGGCCAGATTGCTAATAACAATTAAATTAAGCATTTGAAATGGGATTTGTCAAGAAAACTCATAAATTTCATACATTAACGGGAGAGCTTGTTTAGCAGGGCCCTTGCATCCCCGTAACCAGGTTTAATCCTCAGGGCTTCGTTCAATTCCTTTACGGCCGCATCGCGGTTACCTGAATCCAGGAAGGCTACCGCGAGGAAGTAGTGGAGGTCGGCGATATCCGGCCTGAGGGAAACGGCCTTTTTAATGCTCGCGATGGCCTCGTCATAGCGGCGCATGGCGTCAAGCGAAATGCCCTTCATCAGGAAAACGTCGTGGCTCTCAGGGTTCAGCTTAGCCGCCGCTGAGAAGTCCTGAATGGCTTCCGCGTCCCTGCCGGACTCCATCAATATCTCGCCCCGCTTAAGGTAAAAGAGGTAGTTCTTCGGGTTCATGGCGATGGCCCGGCTGCTGGCCTGCAAGGCTTCCTCGTACCTGCCGAGCTTACCGAGTATGGTTGCCTCCGTATTATACCACCGAGGTTTTTTACCAATTTCGACGGCCCGTTCGATGGCAAGGTATGCCTCCTCATAGCGTCCCTGTTTCAGGTACAAGTCGGCCCGTGTAGCCAGCAGTTCAGGGTTGGCATCCCCGGCCTTGGCGGCCAGCGCGTCAACCGCCCCCGCCGCCTTCGGCGAGGTGTCGCCGATCAGGCCGTAGAAACGCACCTTCAGCTGGTATGGCATGGTCCTGTCCGGGTATTTCGTTATCTGCTCGTCGGTTATCCTTATCAATTCCCGAAGCATAATGTCCTGGCTGCTCCAATGCGTGTTCCTCTCTACGGCAAGTCCGGCCATCAAGAGCACGACTACCCAAAAAGAGGCCGTGGCCAGCCGCCGGGCATGGGGGATAGAGGTGAGCCCCTGTATCCCGCAGACGGCGGACGCGAGGATAAGGCAGGTTCCGAGCAAAGGCAGGTACAGCGCCCGCTCAGAGACCAGCACACCGACCGGGATGATGTTTGATACCGGAAACAGCCAGAGCGCAAACCAGGAGGCCGCGAATGCGCAGGTTTTATAACCGTCCGAAAGCCTGTGCTTCATGGATATGATAAAAGTTATCCCGACACCGGCCAGGAGTATGGAACCGGCTATAGTCCGCAATTTACCCAGTGCACCAGGCGGGTCGAATTCGTAAAGCATCTTCAGGTCGAACGGCAATAATGAAAGCCGGGCGTATTCGAAGAAGCTCCATATCGAAACTGAAGCCCTCTGGTACGCGCTCAGGCCGTATAGCATCTGGTCCCCGCCTTTAGGAGTAACCTCATGACCAAGGACAATATACCTTGCGGCCATATAGACGACGAATGTTGCCGCAAACGGGGCGAGCCTGACTGCCATCTTGCGGAGGAAGCTATTTTTTCCGGTATCAAAGAACAGCAGGATTATTATAAGGGCGGCGGGCGTCATTGCCGCAGTCTCTTTGGACAGGAGTCCGAACAGGAAAAAAACGGGAGACAGCCAGAGCGCGGCACGGCTCTTGTCCGAACGGAGGAAGACGAGTATGGACAGCATCGAGAACAGCGCGGCCATAAGCTCCGCCCTGCCGGAAACCCATGTAACCGCCTCGGTGTGGGCGGGATGCACCGCGAACAGGACTGCGGCCCAGAAGGGGAAATCTCCCCGCGGAAAGATTTTTCTCAGCATGAAGTACGCCGCTACCGTAACCGCCGCGTGCAGGATGATGTTGTCGAGATGGCGCAGCCATGGGGCTGTGCCCGCGATGCCGTACTCCAACATGAACGAGAATATAGCCAGGGGCCTGTAAAGCCCGCGTGTGAGCCCTTCGGCGTCCCAGTAGCCGGTCGTGAATATCTGGTACAGGTTGCCCCAGGATTTGATATTCGGGTTGTCTACCGCGAGGTCGAAATCGTCGAGGACATATCCGCAATGAAGCGCATTGGCGTAGGCAATGACAGCCGCAAGGACGATAAGGACGACTTTTATAATTTCGGCATTTTTTTTCATGGGGCTTATATCAGGCAAAGTTTTCCATATCATCGGATTTGAGGCTGTAATATATACCGAATGCAATCGATCCGGCCAGTACCAGGATGCCGGTGTAATAGAATGCGTCCGCTATCTGCTGGATCTGCCCAATCATGTTCAGTTCGCTGACGATTATGTTCCAGTCGTGGTAGTCGGTGTCGCCGGTGACGCCTCCCAAAAGGGGCAGTTCCATAACCCATGCGTCACGCGCGTATATCGATATGCCGAAGAAGCTGCCGGCCAGCCAGATGCCGGTTAGCGCGGATGAGTATCTCTGGCCGTGGAAAAAGAAATAAATAATGAAGACGGACGGCACTATCAGCTGCATCAGCGTGCCGCCCATAACGGTCAGCAGCCGCCAGCCGAACAGCCCGAATATAATATGCCCGGCCTCGTGGAAGACGAGGTCTACATGGCTCAGGAAATGGCCGGCGTATGGGTCTTTCGCACAGCCGATGCCGTATATTGCGCAGAGGATAAGAAAAGCAAGTTTGAAGTATTTTATGGCGTAGTCCTCGGGGAGCGAAGGGCCGCCCGTTTGGGCGGCCCTAAAACGGATGTTTTAACTAAGCTACCGGTGCGGTCTCCCGGTCCTTAAGCTCCCTCTTGAGGAGCTTGCCGGTAGCGTTTGTCGGCAGGTTCTCCAGGAATTCAATCTTCCTCGGGACCTTATAGGTAGCCAGCCGTTCACGCATGAACTTCTTCAGCTGCAGCTCGGTCACGGTCGCGCCGGGGTGCGTCGAGATGAACGCCTTGGGCATCTCGCCGTGGTGTTCGTCCATGATGCCGATGACCGCCGCCTGCCGCACAGCAGGGTGCTGGTACAGGACTTCCTCAATCTCGCGCGGGTAGATGTTCATGCCGTGAGATAATATCAGGTCTTTCTTCCTGTCAACAATGAAGATGTATCCCTCTTCGTCCATGTAGCCGAGGTCGCCGGTATAGAGCCAGCCGTCTTTTATGGTTTCAGCCGTCGCGTCGGGGTTGTTGTAATATCCCTGCATAACATTCGGGCCGCGCGTGGCCAACTCGCCTACCTCGCCGGTCGCCCTCTCGCGGCCGTGCTCGTCCACTATTTTTACATCGACATTAGGGATGGGCAGTCCGACCGAACCCTGCTTGCGTACCCCGTCGAGCGGGTTTACGCAAACGACCGGGGAGGCCTCTGTCAGGCCGTATCCTTCGAGGAGCGGAACCGGATAATTTGCCAGGAACCTGTCGTATGTGCTCTTGGACAGCGGGGCCGCGCCGGACAGGCATAGCCTGAGGGACAGGAACTTGAACGCGATGCGTGGGATCTTCTTTTGCGCAAGGAGGTTGTACACCGTCGGGATGGATACGAGGAATGTAACCCGGTCGAGCACTACGGCCTTCAGCACATTCGAGAACGGCATTACCGAGGTCAGGACGATGATCCGCGCGCCGACGCATATTGGAAGAAGTATGCAGACCAGGAAGGTGAATGTATGGAACATCGGGAGGAACAGCAGGAACCGGTCCTTCTTCGTGACCTGGAAATGCGCCTTGCTGCTCTCGGCGTTAGCGAGCAGGTTTCTGTGCGACAATACAGCGCCCTTCGGCGAGCCTGTCGTGCCGGAGGTATAGAGTATCAGCGCCGGCTGCTCGTCGGACTCTGCGTCCGGGCCGGTCTTTCCGTAGATTAGCAGGGAATCGAAGGAGAGTGCCCCAGGCGCTTCGCCTTCGGTGAGTATCAGGTGCTTCAGGCTGTCGATCTGCGGGAGGTTCTTGTACCGGTTGCTGAAACTGCCGCCTGTGATAAGCGCCTTCGCGCCGCTGTCGCGCAGGACATGCGCAATTTCGGGGGTGGCCAAGAAGGTGTTTATCGGCACGACGCAGCAGCCTGCCTTCGAGGCCCCGAACTGCGCGATAATGAACTCGGGGCTGTTGGACAGCAGGAGCGCGACTTTATCGCCCCTTCCTATGCCCAGCGAGCCCAACCCCGCCGCAAACGCCTCCGCCTTTTCGTCCAGCTCGCGGTAAATGTACTTCTTGCCCCCGAAAACTATCGCTACATTCCCTGGGTATTCCTTTGCTGTCTTTGAAAGCCTCTGTCCGAGAGTCAAATTTCTTCCTCCTCTTCCTCTGTCCGCGCAACATCGAGTGCTTTGCGCGCCTTTTCAAAGTCCTCGTTGTGGACGAGCACCCGGACTTCGCCCAAATCGCCGATATTCACCGGGATCTGGGAGATGCGGGCCGACTCGAGCCTGCAAGGGATGCCTTCCGCTTCCAACAGGCCGCGGACCAGTATCGCCTCGGATTCCTCGTTCGAACTGTATACGTCTATCCAGGTTTCCATAGCCAACCTCTGGATTTTGGGTTTTGTCGGGTGCTAGGCCTCTAAAAGGCCGTGAATATAATGATGCCGAAATAAAAATGCACCGTTTAAGGCCCAAATTCCATATGGATTTCTCCAGTATACATGAAAAAATGGGAGTTTTAAATACCTTTGTAGTCTCTGCGGGTTAACGGCTCCTTATGCCGTTTTTCTTGCAAATAACCGGATTTATGCTATAATTTTTATTTTGCAGACCAAACTGGCAGTAATA
>DASXVI010000183.1:0-6255 GCA_036504315.1 Nitrospirota bacterium | reverse complement strand
ATGCAGTTCGCGGACTTCATATCGTGCGGGTTCGACCAGATAGTGAACATGGCGGCGACCCTGAGGTACCGCCACGGCGGACACGCGAAATGCCCGATGGTCGTGCGGTGTCCGTCGGGCAGCGGCGTGCGCGGAGGCCTGTTCCACTCCCAGAACCCGGAGGCGTGGTTTACCCGCGTGCCGGGGCTGAAGGTGGTCGCGCCCGCGACAGCGTTCGATGCGAAGGGCCTGCTCATCGCGGCTATCCAGGACGACGACCCGGTGCTGTATTTCGAGCACAAGTTCC
Source organism: Nitrospirota bacterium (assembly GCA_036504315.1). Lineage (GTDB taxonomy): Bacteria > Nitrospirota > JACRHJ01 > JACRHJ01 > JACRHJ01 > DASXVI01. The sequence continues at coordinate 5,969 of DASXVI010000183.1, read as the reverse complement.
TGTACCGGCGCATCAAGGAGGATGTGCCGGAGGACAGCTACATCGTGCCAATCGGCAAGGCGGCGCTCCGGCGCGCGGGCGAGGATATCTGTTTCGTCACTTACGGCTCCGCGCTGTACCCGTGCCTTGAAGCCGCGGACGAGCTTGAGCGCGAGGGCGTAAGCTCGGAGGTCATCGACCTGCGGACGCTTCTGCCGCTCGACAAGAAGACTATCCTCGCAAGCGCCAGGAGGATAGGCAAGGTGATTATAGTCCACGAGGACAGGCTGACCGGCGGCATCGGCGGGGAGGTCGCCGCAATCATCGCGGAGGACGCCTTCGAATACCTCGATGCGCCTATCGTGCGGGTTGCCGCGAAGGACACCCACAACGCATTTGCCGCCTCGATGGAAGAGTTTATCCTGCCCAATAAACAAAAGGTCTTAACCGCCGCACGGCGGCTCGCTGCATATTAGAGAGGTTTTTATGGTCGATGTAATAATGCCGCAGATGGGTGAGAGTATAGCCGAGGGCACGATAACCCTTTGGCTGGTCGAGGTTGGCCAGAGGGTTGCGGCGGACCAGCCGCTCGTGCAGGTCTCGACGGACAAGGCGGATGTGGACATACCGTCGCCTGCGTCCGGGGTGCTGGCGGAGGTCCTTGCGAAGGAGGGCGAGACCATCCCTGTCGGCAAGCTCATCGCCCGCATCGACGAGGCCGCCCCGACGGTATTCGAGGGGCCCGCGCCGGTAATGAAAAAAGAAGGCCCCGCCGAGCATCCGATAAGGCGCGAGGGGATACCGGCCGCCGAGGACAGGGAGCGGCCCGGCGAGGAGCGCAGGGCCCCTGCGGAGATAGTCCGCGAGTGCCCTGAGTGCGGCCCGGAGGGGGACCGTTCGGCATTCTTCTCCCCGGCTGTGATGCGGCTTGCGGTCGAGTACGACATCGACCTGAAGGGGATAAAGGGCACGGGCGAGGGCGGCCGCGTCACGAAGTCCGATGTAATGGGAGTCGTGCGGATGCGCCACGAGGAAGGCGGCGAGCCTAAAGCTCCCGTGACGGAGCCTGTGAAAGAAGCGGGACCGCGCCAGCCGGAAGCGCAGCCGGAGACGCCCGTGGGCGAGGCGGCCGAGCGAGGCACGGGCGGGTTCGGGATTTACAAGCCGCCGGCTTACGAGGTGGAGGCCGGGGACACCGAGACGCCCTTCACGAGGCTCCGCCAGATAATCGCCGACGCCATGGTTTACAGTAAAAGGACTTCTCCCCATGTTACGACCGTAGCCGAGGCAGATTTTGACCACATAGTGGGGACAAGAGAGAATATAAAAGGCAAATACAAAGCGGACATGGGGATTTCACTCACATTCCTGCCCTTCGTCGCACTGGCCCTTATCCGGGCGATTGGGGAGTTCCCGCTGATGAACTCCGTGGTGCAAGGCTCGAAAATTCTTACGAAAAAGCGGATTAACCTAGGCGTTGCGGTAGACTCCGAGCGGGGGCTGCTCGTGCCGGTCATACACGGTGCGCAGGAAATGGGGCTGGAACAGCTTGCCAGGGCCATAGACGGCCTGTCGGCTAAGGTGCGCGACAGGAAGGTTTCCCCCGATGAACTTACCGGCGGGACATTTACAATCACCAACCCCGGCCGCGAGGGCAACCTCTTCGGGACTCCGATTATTAGCCAGCCGCAGGTCGGGATACTGCGCCTCGGCGAAATAGTGAAGAGGCCGGTGGTCGTGGAGGTAGACGGCGAGGACGCGATAGCCGTCAGGCCGATGATGTTCATTTCGTTATCCTACGACCACCGCGTCGTTGACGGGTTGACCGCCAACCGTTTCCTCCATGCAATAAAGCGGCATATCGAAGAGGACAAGGAGTGGTAAGGCTGCTTTCCGGCATGAGGCCGACCGGCAGACTGCATCTGGGCCACCTTGTAGGTGCGCTGGAGAACTGGATTTCCCTCCAGGATACCTACGACTGCTTCTTCGCGATAGCCGACTGGCACGCGCTCACCACCGCCTCCGCGGATACTTCACAACTGTCCGGCAATACAATGGAGATGGCACAGTCGTGGCGCGCAATCGGGATAGACTTTTCTCGCTCGACGGTGTTTGTCCAGTCCCATCTGCCGGAGCACGCGGAGCTGCACCTGCTGTTGTCGATGGTGACGCCGATGTCATGGCTTGAGCGCGACCCGACCCTCAAGGCGATGGTCGAGGACATGCACATAAAGAGCGTCAGCTACGGGCTTATGGGCTATCCCGTCCTTCAGGCGGCGGACATCCTGCTGTACAAGGCGAAGGCCGTCCCGGTCGGGGTGGACCAGCTCCCGCACATCGAGCTTGCGCGCGAGGTCGCCCGTTCTTTCAACCGTACATTCAAGGAGACTTTCCCGGAGCCAGCGGCCCTGCTTACGCCCACCCCGAAGCTGAACGGCATCGACGGCAGGAAAATGTCGAAGAGCCTCGGCAACTGCGTATACCTGGACGACGCACCGGTGGAGATAGAGGCCAAAATAATAAAGCTGTTCACCGACCCGGCCAAGGTTCACAAGGACGACCCCGGCAACCCTGACATCTGCCATCTGCAGGACTACCACAAGGTGTTCAGGCCATTTGACGCGGACGAACACGACCGAGCCTGCCGGGCCGGGCGTCTCGGCTGCGTGCAGCACAAGAAGCTTGTCGCGGCTACGATATCGGACAGGCTTGCGGGTTACAGGGAGAGGAAGGCCGGGCTTGCGGGCAGGGAGGCGGAGACCGCCGCGATGCTTGCAGCAGGTGCCGGTCGGGCGCGGGAGGTCGCGCGTGCGACGATGGAGCAGGCGAGAGCGGCCGCCGGCATTTTTAGCGGGTAAGTCCAAGTAAATCTCTTGACATTCCGGTAGAAAATCCCCGATAATCCTTCAATGCCCGGTGCAAAGAAGACCAGCTCCGGCAGCATCTCCGACAGCCGGGCCAAGGAGTTTGGCCGCGACTGCGAGCGGCTTGCCGCGGAGCATATAAAAAAGCTCGGCTACAAGGTCATAGCGACCAACTACCGGACAGTTACCGGCGAGATAGACATCGTTGCCGAGGACGGCGGGACGCTGGTATTCGTCGAGGTCAAGGCCCGCCGGGGAAACGCCTTCGGGGCGCCTGTACTGGCTGTGAACGCGCACAAACAGAGACAGCTGACAAGGACCGCGCTTTCGTTCATCGCCAACCGCAGGAGGCACGGCTGCGCCTGCCGGTTCGATGTCGTTTCCGTTTCCGGCAGTCCGGGAGGCGACGGAGGAGGCCTTGAAATTTCTGTTATGAAGGATGCATTCGAGCTTTCGGAGGGCTATTAAAGGTGAATACCGAGCTTCTCAAAAATGTTTATATGTTCCGCGACCTGGAAATTGTCGAGCTGGTGGAGGTCCTCAAAATCTCGCGCCAGGAGAGCTTCCAGGAGGGCAAGGTAATCTTCCTCGAAGGCGAGCCGGGCGACAGGTTTTATATTATCGAATCGGGCGAGGTGGGCATCTCGAAGTATATTCCGAACGCAGGCGAGGAGCAGTTCAAGACCCTCAAGGCCGGGGACTATTTCGGGGAGATGGCGATCATCGACGGCTCGCCCCGCTCCGCAACGGCCATCGCCAAGGCCGATACGCTCTGCCTTGTGCTTGACAAGGCCTCAATGGACAACCTCCTGCACAGCAACCACGCGCTCGGCAACAAGCTTTTGACCGTTTTCTGCCGGACCCTCTCTTCAAGGCTCAGGGAGACAAATACAAAGATTGCGTCCTTTATTGCAATGACCGCCGGGTTCGGCGAGCAGATGTACTAACGAAGCAAGAGCAAGACATATTGCCTGTAATGCTCGAACAACAAATGGAACGGGAGGTTTAGAAAGATGGACACGCCCTGGGCCGTAATGGTAATAATAGGCTTCCTCGGCTGGATAGGATGCACGGTCGGTTTTATCTTCGGCGCATTCGAGAAGGAAGGCAAGTTCAACAACAAGAAGGCGCTATACTGGGGCATCGCGGTAATCGCCTGCTACGCCCTGTGGATTATCGGGATGATGAACGCATGAACGGATGAGAAACTTAATTAGAAAACCGGCCCCAACCTTCGGGGCCTTTTTGTTTTTTGCTGCTCTCGCGGCGTACCTCTCAACCGTCGCCGTCACTGTCACCTTCTGGGACAGCGGCGAACTGATCGCCGCGGCCAGCCAGCTCGGCATATCCCACCAGCCGGGCTACCCCGTCTTCTGCCTGCTGGGCAAGCTGTTCAGCCTCGTATTCCCCTTCGGCAATATCGCATACCGCGTAAACCTCCTGTCCGCAGTCTTCTCTGCCGCCGCCGCCGCGCTCGTCTTTGCTATCATCAGGTTAATTGCGGGCGGACAGGGGATATCAAAAGAGGCGCTGGCCGCGTCGATGGCGTGTGCCTACGCGTTCGTCAGGGTGGTCTGGTCGCAGGCCGTCGTGGCCGAGGTCTATGCGCAAAGCTCGATGGCGCTCGCGGCCCTGGTCGTCGTCCATGTCCTTGCCGCAAAGGGAGAGTTGTCCCGCGAAAAATATTTTACGCTGACGGGGTTTATTTTCGGCATCGGGGTCGTCGTGCATGAGTCGTTCGTACTGTTCCTGCCGGGTATTGCCGCTGGCTGGTTTCTGGTATACGGCAGGCCAGACAGAGGCTTAATCAAACTCTCGGTTATCTCCTGTTTTTTTATTATCCTCGGGTTGTCGGCATGGATGTACCTGCCGGTGCGCTCGTCTGTCGGGCCGTCGCTTGACATCGGACACCCGGACAACCTTACGCGGCTGCGGCATGTCCTGATGGTGGACGAATATTTAGGCGCACTCAAGGGGCTGCCTGTAACTGCGGAAGCCCTCGCGGCGAAGGCCAGTTTCTCGGACTGGCGTCTGTGGGCCGGGCTTTTCGCCTGCGGCTTCGCGGCCTTCCGGCTCGTAAGGCAGGACAGGCGGCTGTTTGTCCCGATAATCCTTTTTGCGCTTGTGTACGGCCTCGGGATTGCCACGCAGGTGCTTGGCGGCGGGAAGGAAGAGGCATTCGGGCTGGAGAGGAAGTTCTTTATCCCGGTGTTCATGCTGGGCTTTATAATGCTTGGAGGGTTGGCGAAGGAGGCGCTTGAGGCCGACAGGAGGTTTGAGTGGGCCATGGTCGCGGTCTTCGCGGCTGCGGCGGTCTGGCTTTTCTCGGTCAACCGCTTCCCGGACGACTACTCCAAGAACTTTATCGCTTACGACTACGCGGGCAACAGCTTAAACTCTGCGGGCGAACGCGGGATACTCTTCACCTGGGGCGACAACGGCGCCTTCCCGCTCTGGTACCGGCAGGAGGTGGAGCGCTACCGCGACGATGTGACCGCGATACACGAGCCGCTGATGACTTATGACTGGTACCTCCGGCGGATAAACGATAATTTAGGCGTGGACATGAAGTTTTTGAACCCGTACTTTCTGGGCGAGAACACGTTCAGGATATTCAGGACGATGTCGCCGTCCCGCCCCGTCGCGTACGACTACTCGACGGTGAACTTCATGAAGCTGGACGAGGCGAAGCTTAAGGCGCGCGGCCTTGTCTACTTTGAAGGAAAGGTGCCGCCCGGCGACCCGTGGCCTATGTATAATTTTCGGGGAGTGGAAGACCAGTCGGTCTTCAAGGGCGGCATGGAGTTAAACATAATACAGATTTACGAATATCAGCAGAAACGGACGGGTACAAAATAGTATTTTCGGGTTATTGACGGTGGTTCAAAGGTAGTATAGACTTCTATTATTATACACCCTTGGGAGAAGCAGAAGTAATTCCGGCAACACTCAAGAGCGGTCATGAAAATCCGAGCAATAGGAATTCTGAAAGGGAATACCGGCCGCTATGCAGTCGCGGCAGTAGTCGGCTGGACCGCGCTTATCGCGATACTCCTCGGTTTTGCCTTCCAACAATACAGTTCCGACACTACAGAAAAGGCCCTTGTCGAGGCCAGGACGCACTTT
>DASXVI010000182.1:0-2614 GCA_036504315.1 Nitrospirota bacterium | reverse complement strand
CTCATCATGTTCATAAAGGCGAAATAGGTTTCCGGGAAAGGCTTGCAACCTGGGGGTGCCACCTCGCGCCCCCGCCCCGGATTAAATAAACGAGGATGTCTGGAGGTAGGCATGAAGAGAGTTGAACCGAAAAGCAGAGTGGACGGCGGGTACAAATACCTGACGCCGGGCAAGGTCAGCCAGTTCCGGCGGTTCATGGCGCGGCAGGACAAGACGGCCGGCACGCTCGGCTGGAACGCCCAGCGCGACGACCTGATAATTGAAATCGGACTGCGCTGCGGATTGCGCCGCGAGGAAATACAGATGATTGACATGGTGGACGCGCTCGACACCAGGGGACACAGGGACGACGCCGACCTGCTGAAGGTTATCGGCAAGGGGAACAAGGAGCGGTCCGTGCCCGTCCCGTCCGACATCCGCGCAAAGCTCGACGCCTTCATCAAGCTGAAACCCCGCCACGGCGAGAGCATCGAGGACGACGCTCCGGTGTTCGTCTCAAACAAGCGCAACCGTCTCTCGCTCCGCGCAATCAACGCGCTGGTGGCAAAGCGGTTCGAGGAAGCGGGCGCGGGCTACGCCTCCCCGCACATGCTCCGCCACACCTTCGCGCGTTGGTACCTGACGAACTCCGAAAATGTCAACCGGGCGCGGGTAAACCTCCCGCTGCTGCTCGGCCACGATAAGCTCGATACGACCCGAATTTACCTCCAATCGACGCTCCCGGACATTTACCGGGAGATCGAGAAGCTTCCGAGGGGTTGACCGGGACCATCTCCCCCGGTGAACGGGGCGGGGCCGCGTTGTGGAGGCGCGGTACCCGCCCAAAAATGAGCGCTCATTTAATTCAGCTTTCAGGAGTTTAAAAGTCATGTGCTTCTCAAGCTTTCTTAAAACACCAGTCCCGGACGGCGAATTCAGCCCGTCTTTCGACCTGACCGACCTCACCCCTGAAATTCATTGCCCGTTATTTAAAGACACCACGATGCAGGAAACCTGCGACGAGCGCCGCAAAGCATTTTCCGGCAACGCCGCCTGCGAGTTCTGCCAGGCAAGCCACAAAGGGGGCCTCAATGCTAATCCCTGAGTGCCAGCCGCTTCTTTATTGCGGCCTGACCGTCGCGCTGGATGTCTGCCTGACCGTCGTGACGCTTGCCGTGTTCTTTGCGGCAGAAAGATGGTGGAAGGGATGAGCGCCAAGGTCATTTTCCCGCCATCGACGCAGGTTTACTGCGGCGAAATCAGGATGCAGCGCTCGCTGGAAGTCTGTCTGATGAACCGTTGCGGGCTGGCGCCATGTCCGGCCTTCATGGACTCGCCGCTCGAGGCGAAGGAAGCGGCCTACGCGAAACTGGTTAAAAACGGTCACGGCCCGGCGCTCCTGCCGTTCTGGAAGACAAGCGATGCCGCTGCCGCCGTGGGTTGAAAAGTGGCCGAAAGCTCTTCGGGAGGACTTTGAGGAGCGGGCCGCGCTGATGCAATTTGAGGGCGGGCTGGACAGGAAAGAGGCCGAAATTCAGGCCGAGCGGTGGATTCGGTGCCGCGAACAATACGGCGATGGAGCCGGGGAGATTTGGCAGTGAGAGGCAAAGGTTTCAGGTCGGGCGCGTGGCCGTTTAACGGGTGCTGCCAGTTTTGCAGGCACGACCCCCGGATGGAAACCCCGACCGGAGAGTGCGCACAGCCGGTCGGCCCGCTCAAAGGTTCGCAGACGGTCTGCGACGAGTACGAATTCACCGACGACAAGAAGAAGCTGGACGAATACCAGTCCCTCTCCCACATCCATATTGCGGCGGCGAAGCGGGCAGAGGCCAAGCGCAGGAACCGATACCATGACGAAGAATATTAAAAGGAGCGCAGATTGAATTCCTTCAACAGAGTGATCCTGCTCGGCAACCTGACAAGGGACCCAGAGGTCAGCTACCTCCGCACCGGGACGGCGTGCACGACGATGGGCCTGGCGCTCGGCCGCAAGTACAAGGTCGGCGAGGAGACGCGCGCGGCGGTCTGCTACATCGATGTGGTCAGCTACGGCAAGCAGGCCGAGAACTGCGGGAAGTGCCTGAGCAAAGGCTCGGGCGTGATGGTCGAGGGACGGCTGCGCCAGCGCAGGTGGGAGTCCGAGGACGGCAAGAAGCACAATAAGGTCGATGTCGTCGCGGACGCGGTCCAGTTCATGCCGAAGCGTCAGCCGGGGCAGTCCGCCGCACTCGAGGTCGAAGAGATGCTTGACGAGGGCGATATTCCGTTTTAATCGGAGGGCCGGATGGAGAGCGCTATTTACAAGATAATTGAGCGGAACCAGGGCAAGGGCCGCGCCATCACGGCGGAACACATCCTTGCCGAGGTGGGAAGCTGGCCGCGCGGGGTCCGGGGCATCCGGGACGAAATCAAGCGGCTCATCGAGGACGAAGCCGCGCTGATTGCCGCGTCCGGGGTCGGCTACTTCATCCCGACGACATTCGAGGAAATAAACGAGTACGAACGCATCCTGGACAAAAGGGCGCGGTCGATATTTATCCGCCGTGGGGCGCTCCAAAGGGCGAAGTGCCAGCTCCCGCCGGTTCAAACGAGACTGGAACTGGCAATTAACTGAACAAGGGAGGCTGCCTTACGA
>DASXVI010000181.1:0-2546 GCA_036504315.1 Nitrospirota bacterium | reverse complement strand
AGCAGAAGCGCCGCCGCCGAGGCAACTATACTGCCGAGCGGGCCGACAAGGAGCGCCGCCATCGCGGTCCCTGCGGGGTGGGAGCAGGTCCCGGCAACCGGCACCGGGACTGGCATGCAGGATATCACGAATACCGCCGCGCCGACCATCCCGATGAGAGGCTTTGCATTGATATCGGAATTAAGCGAGCCTTTCAGCTTCCATAGGCCGGCCATCACGAACGGGGCCGACAGCGCATACCAGAGCGCCGCGTGCCCGATGGGCAATATCCCCTCGCCTATGTGCATGGCAAGGGCAGGCGAGGCAGAGAGGATAGCCCCTGAAACCATCCCTGCGCATAATGCCCGCCGAACCCTCAAACCGCCTCCAGCACTTAAAACAAAAAAATCCTCCCGGTTTTTAAGCCGGGAGGATGTCCGTTTTTGCAGCCTCCAAATACGATACCCGCCTCCTTTTCCGTCGGAGCAATCGCGGGCGTCTTGGTCCGTGGCAGGTCTTCTGGCTCCCGGGTCGTCCTACTCCCCAAGCCTTCCCATCCCTATCGGGACAGTGGCCTCAAAGAATTTTGGGTTTCGTCACCGGTCACAGCGGCGGGTCCGCTCCCGATTAATTCCCTCACCCACGCCCGTCCCCGCCAAGGGGGATGGCAGAAGGGAGGAGGCAATTCACGGGATTCCCTATTAAGCCCCGAAGGGCGCCAGGACAATTAGACTGTCCTGAATATAGTCCAGCCGCGGGCGGCTGTCAAGGGAAACTTCCGCCATTAATATTTGGCGGACAAGGTTGCCCCGAAGATAAAATTGTCGTCCTTTTGGTCAATCTTCGTCCTGAGAGTGCGGTCCAGCACCGTCGAGTAGCTGACGGACGGGGTGAAGGAGAAGTTGTCCAGTATTGTCACGGGCAGGCTGACGGTAGCGACCGCGTCCGTGAAGGCGTTGTGGTCCGCGCCCACTCCGGTGGTCTCGTTGACGAAGTTGCCCTTGTTATAGTTTGCGGATGCAAAACCAACGGTCGCGCCAAGCTGGAGACACGCGCTCGCAGACTTGGAGAACTCCGGCAGGTCAAACGAATGCCCTATTCCCATTGTGGAATAAAAACCGTGGAACTGGCCGTAGTCGTAATAGAGCTTAACTTTTGGGCTCAGCAGGGTATCGTATGCCGCCCCTACATAAACCTCGCGGGTGGCCTTGCTTGCCGTATTCGGAAATTCGTAGAATATCAGTCCTGCGGAGTATGTAAGGTCTTTGTATTTATTAGTGTAATCGAGAGTATAGTCGAACTCTTTGAATTCTCCGTTGTCGCCCTGACGGTTTGTCAGGTCCATGCTGCCCCAGACGCTGACGGTGAACCACTTATATGCCGCCCATACATCCGGCTGGAAAACAGGCCTGTCATTAAATACAAAGCCCCTGGATACATACTTGCTGAAGAACCCGGCATCGGCTCCCATCGAAAAGTCCTTGCACGCCTCGGCCTTCTCTTCGGGGTTGAACTCTTTTCCGCATTTAGGGCATGTCACCAGCCCCATGCTGGGGGTGTCCCTGCGGCCTATGCTTACCTGAGCGCCGCAATAAGGGCAAGAAGCAATCCCGGCCCCCTCGTCCGCCGCGAGGCAAGGGACCGAGAATGCCGCCAGGCTGAAAACCAAACAGATAAATACGAGAGTCTTTTTCATCTTATTCCTCCTTTAGGTCGAAAAATTCTCAATGCTTATCGACACCGGCCGCCCGCACCTTGAGAGGCAATTTGCCGGTTTATCACAGCAGCCCTCTGCCTGTCGTGGCCATGGTCAGCTTGCCGTGCACGACCCCGCGCGTGCCGATCATCTTGTCGGCAATCTTCCGCACCTCCGAGCTTTTACCCCGGACTATCATGACCTCCAGGCAGTTGTGCTCGTCCAGATGCACATGGAGGTTCGATACTATCGCGTGGAAGCTGTTGTGCTGGATATCGTTCAATGTGTCCGGCAACTCACGCGTGTGGTGGTTATACACCAGAGTAATAGTGCCCACCACTTCCTCGTCGGCCTGCCACTCCTTTTCCACGAGAGAGTCGCGGATAAGGTCCCGGATGGCCTCGGAACGGTTAGTATAGCCCTTGTCCTCCATGGACTTGTCAAACTTGTCCATAAGTTTTTTGTCAAGCGAAATAGCTATTCTCGTAAGGTCGTTCATTTGCAGCGTCCCCCCATCCGGCCCCTTGCATGCCCTAATATTACTTTTTCAAAAATATTATGCATTTAATATACTGTCAAGGAAAAAACTCTCCTGGAGCGGCGCGTGATAAAGAAAGGCCTCGGAGCGAGATAATCCGCTTTCGAGGCCTTTTCTACTATTTGTAGTCTGTTTCTACTTTCTTAGTAATTCCTAATCAAAATCTCCCCGGCCCGCTTCGGGGCATCCACCCGGTTGTTTAAGGTCCTTCGAAGCGTCCCCAGGCTCTCTATCTTAAAGCTCTTGTACATCTTCCTGATGTCCGGGTGATCCTCATAGGATAACAGAAAGCGGCCCTTAAGCGCCTTCAGGCGCTCCAGCAGCCTCTCGTGG
>DASXVI010000180.1:0-7378 GCA_036504315.1 Nitrospirota bacterium | reverse complement strand
TATCAGCCCAGGTCAGCTTTTTGTCGTCCGGGTTCCGCAGGAGATACGCCGGGTGGAAAGTCGGGACGAGCTTTATGCCGCGGTACTCGTATACATTGCCGCGCAGCCTGCTTATCGGCTCAGTTGTCCCAAGTAGCGTCTGGGCCGCAAACTTCCCGAGCGCGCATATTACCTTCGGCCTTATCACCGCAAGCTGGGCGTGGAGGAAGCCTTCGCAGGCGGCAATCTCGTCCGGCTCCGGGTTGCGGTTCCCCGGCGGGCGGCACTTGACGATGTTGGCGATATACACATCGCCGCGCTTCATCTTCATGCCCTTCTCGATTATATCCGTCAGGAGCTGGCCGGCCTTGCCGACGAACGGCTCGCCCTTTATGTCCTCGTCCTGGCCCGGCCCCTCGCCCACGAACACTATCCGGGCGTTCGGGTTGCCGACACCGAAGACTATGTTCGTACGGCCTGAATGCAGCTTGCACCGGGTGCATCCGCCCATGTATTCCTGAATTTCACCCAGCGCCGCGAAATCCGGCATCCGCTCGATAACCGGCGCGGCATCGCTGTCCGCCCTGTCCCGGTACGAGGCCCAACGAAAGCTCGCAGGCCCCCACTGCTCCTGTATGCCGTAGCCCTTCAGGCACTCCATATATTCGGCGAGGACCGCACCTTCAGGCCCCTTGTTCTGTCTATTTGTCATCGTCTCTCTTTCAGCCGCCCCACTTCAGCTTCGTGCGGAGCATATGATAATAATCCTCGTGCGGGCTTTGGACAAAGAACATCCTGTACTGGGAAATCCGCGCCTCGACCGTGTCCTGCGAACAGAGCGGCGAACCCACCTGCCCGTCGAGCGTCAGGTGCACATCTTCGCTGTCCGAATTTATCCGCACCTCGAAGACCACCGTCTCCGGGAGTATCAGCGGGCGGTTGGTCAGGGTATGCGGGCATATCGGGGTGATGCCTATGCAGGAGAGGCTCGGGTGTACTATCGGCCCCCCGGCGGAGAGCGAATACCCGGTAGAGCCGGTCGGCGTGGCGATTATCAGGCCGTCGGCCTTGAACGCCGTCAGGAATTTGCCGTCTATGAAGGCTTCGAGGTCTATAATACGGGCGAGCGCGCCCTTGTTTATCACGATGTCGTTTAATACATGCTGTTCGGAGACCACCTGCCCGCCGCGCTTGACCGAGGCCTTGAGCATTACCCGCTCCTGGAGCGTGCACTTGCCCGCAAGGAGCGCGTCCATCGTCGGGTATAGCTGCTCCAGCCGGACGGATGTAAGGAAACCGAGCGTGCCGAGGTTGACCCCGACCACCGGCTTGTCGCTTCCCGCCAGAAGCCTCGCGGCGGCAAGCATCGTCCCGTCTCCGCCGAGCACCACGACGACATCCGAGTCGTTGCGGATCGCGTCATCTGTCGATGGCTCTACCCCGGAAATCAGGGCCGCGCCCGCATCCACAAGCGCGGCTATCCCGCGCGCACGCAGCCAGTCTGCAAGGCCCTTAGCGGCTTGGGCGGCCTCGGGCTTGTTGTGCTTGCAGATTATCCCGACTGTTTTTATTTTCCCAGTTCCGTCCATAGGCCATCCAGAAGTTTCTCGTAGTGTTGGCCGGCTGCCCTGAAGCTTATGTCCCGGCCTCCGTCGTCCGCGTATTCTATGAATATTTCCAGCATCTCCGCCGGAAGCATCCCACCGGCGCGTTCCGGCCATTCGACCGCGGCGACGCCCTCTCCGGGATATTCCGGGAAGCCTATGTCGTCCAGGTCCTCGGGGCCTGCGAGCCGGTAGAGGTCTATATGGTAAAGGGTAAAGCGGCCCCGGTACTCGTTGACAAGCGCAAAGCTGGGGCTGGTGATGTATTTGTCCGTGACGCCCAGCCCTAGTGCGAGCCCCTGCACGAGCGTGGTCTTGCCCGCGCCCAGGTCGCCGTGGAGGCAGATGTAGTCGCCCGCGTTGACGAGCAGGCCAAGCGCATACCCAACCGCGCGGGTTGCGTCGGCATCCGTGGCGTGGTGGGAAAAGGAGACCATCACCTGCCCTGCGTCGCCGCCCGGACGATGTCTTCCTTGCCGACTACCCCGACGAGCTTGCCGTCCGTAACTACCGGCAGGAGGTGGACGTCCTTCTCGGACATTATCGTCGCCATCTCGGTGACAGTCGAGTCCTCGGACACGGTAATCACCGCCTCATTGCAGATGTCGCCGACCTTTGTGGCGACCATCCTGCGGATATCATCTTCGAATTTCTTCGTGCCTTCAAGGTAAATGAACGCGTCCAGGATGCGGACGACGGTCGGGATGTGAAGCCGCTTCTCTTTTGCGACGAGGTCGTGCTCGGTGACAATGCCGATTACGGTCCCCGTCTCGTCCACGACCGGCGCGCCGGAGATATGGTGCTCCATCAGGAGCCTCGCAAGCTCCTCGACCGAGGTCTGCGGGGTAACGGTTATCACGGTTTTGGTCATTATGTCTCTGGCGGTCAGCACTGGCAGGCCTCCTTGCAGGTTTTGGGTATTAAATACAATAACATACCGAGGGCTAACCTATCAAGGAAAAACAAAAAAGGGCCGGATTGCCGGCCCTCTGCATTATTAAGGATATTTACTCTTGATCGTAAACTATCCTCCATGTCATAATCTTGGAACGGGAAACCGAATCCTTTATTTTATCTATGAGGGTCTGGTTATAGGTTATTGTAGGACTGCCGGTAATTTCCGTATCGGTTGAAATTACCCCGCCCTCCAGATTCAGGTCACTGCCGCCGCCCTGACAATCCAGCTTTCCCCTGACTATTATAAGCCCTTTCCAGTCAAACTTGCCGTTCGTTATCAGATCCCCTTCGACTATCATAATGCCGAACCCCTGGTCGCCGGTGCCAGCCGTAACAGTGCCTGTCACATGGATAACTTTTGGGTCTCTACAAAGCGCGGTGTTGACATTATATCCGCCGTAATTGCCGCCGAACGCACCCGGAGCGACATCTATATGGTCGTTTTGAAGAAGATTGGTTATCATGGTATTGATATCGATAGGAGTTGGAGCGGTTCCAGATGCCGGGCTTGTTTTTATTGGGTTAGCGGTGTCATGGGTCGTGCAACCCCCATTGGTAGACAAAGCTGGGATAGTGGCAGTGCCCGATATTGAACCTCCGCCTTGCAGCTTCGTCGGACAATTTACCGAAGATACTGCGCCCGGCACGCTCAAGTCTATCCTGTTCTTGGTAACCTCGACAAGCACTTTGGCCGTAGCGATTACATTTGTCCCGGACATTACAGTGCCGGTGGAAGTAATCTGGAAGACTGGCCAGGCATCCTCATAGTGTGCATTGGGTGATTTAGGATATCCGCAGTCGACGCTGTAGCCCACGACCTCGTGGTCGTTCATGCCGACCCCGGTATAATATTGTTCCCGGGTTAATCCAGTCGGCGGCGGCGGATCCATTTTGACCCAATGTCCGCCATCCTCCGTCCTGTAGTTGATATGGACGAAAAATTTGACCGGGTTTATTGTGGCATTCAGCCCATTGAAATTCGAATCGAATTCCCAGGGCCCGCCGGATGCCGTCTTTGCAAGGGAAGTGAAGGTGCCAAAAGTCCATGGCAGAGTTTTCTCATCCAGCCTCGCGAGCGCGACCTGCACTCCCGCGTTCGCATAGTCCAGGGCGAGTTTGTTCAGCCTGTCGTTGCGGGATATCTTTACCTCTGTGCTCGATGTCATTATTGACGCGATACCGAGGCCTGTCAGTATGACTATGAAAAGCAGGACGGTTATGAGCGCCGCGCCTTCCTGGCCGGAGATTTCCCCGGCCAGTATTTTGATTTTTTTTATCATATCGCTCACATTCCTCAAAATGTCAGGTAGTCGCCCTTCGAAATCGTAACGATATTCGATATTGCGCTCTTATTGGCTGTCGGGGCGCATTTATCCTTTGCAAGGACATAGAATTTATATGTTGTAAACTTGCTCGGCACCGTCCCGGTAAATACATACTGGCCTCCAGATACTGTAGTTGTACCAGGGACCACGATGTAATTTGCCGGGGTTGACTCTGTCGTCAAAGCATACCTCACCTCGAAGGTGGAGGCGTCGACATCGTTTGACGTTGAGCCATCCGTATTTAGTACCGTTGTAGACCACTTTAGTACAACAGTATCTCCATTGCCGGACCTGTCGCCATGCACGATTTTTACGGCCGTCGGGGTATTTGCACAGGGGCTGGTATTTACCGCAACGGAAGCGTTTACGGTCCCTCCCAGGATGCTTATCTGGACCGTGTCGGCAAGGTTGGTTATCCTTGTTGCGCCTATAATGTTGTCCGAAGTGGTGCCGAAATTCTGGGATGTTACGAAGATATTATCGGCCAGGGCGTCGCCCGTGCCCAGCGGGGAGAACACCCCGGTATCGCCTTTTTCATGCAGGGTAAGGTTTGTAGTACCCTCCGAGGAAACTATCCTTGCCGCCACAGTCTCGTTAAAAACGGTATTTGATATAGACGCGCACATTATAGCCCTCAGCGCGACAGGCACCGGGGTACAGGTCTTTGCGTCCCAGTTGGAATTGAGCGATATCGAACCCGCATCGGTGGTTAAGGCATTGCCGACCGTGCCGCACTTTATCACCTGGTTCGAGAAATCGCTCTGCCGTACCTGGCTGGTGCAGGAATTCCTGACCCTTACTCCATAGACATACGAGAAACTCGGGTCGGTTGTCGCATCGCTGAAGCTGGTGGTAGTCAAGCCGGTACCGGCCGCCAGCGGTGTTGCCGGGAACCCGGCGCCGCCGAGGATATACCGGTAGACATCATATTTGAGCGGGTCGGCGTACGGGCCGGAGGACTGTATCAGGTTGCCGCTTTCATATGCCGTAGGCGCGGTCCAGTTCAAGGTCACACCTGGCCCTGCAACCATCTTCAAACCTGTCGCCGGAAGCGGCGTCTCGTTGCACGGGTCCAGGCTCAGCTGCTTGTAATAGAAGTAGTCCGCGGTGCTGTTGGGGAATCGGGTGTTATTGCCCTGCAGCGTGCTTGCGGTAACATAATACCAGACGCTTTTGTCTATCTGGCCCGGTACCACAGCGCTGAAGTCGCTGCCCGTGCCTGTCATGGCCGCAGAGGAGAAGACTGCCGCGCCGGGGGTTGCCGCGGTTGTGTCGGTAACCGCATAGTTCAGGTTTACAGCGTCTATGGTCTCGACCGAAGGCGCGATTACCTGGGCAATGATATTAACGGGCTGGCCTCCCGATACCTCGGGCATGCCGGAAGGCGGCAATATATTCGCCGACGAATTGATGACAACAAAGGCGTCGGTCGGGTTTTCGGGTTTGTCCTGCTTCACGAACGAAACGGACGGCCCCCTCGTTACGCCCACCTTCATCACCCTCGCGTCGTCGTTTATGGAGCCGGTCGTGAATCCGCCAACATTCATCGAGTTGTTCTTGAACTTGAACTCGACGCTTATTGTATCATCCCTCATATCCGTAAAGTTATTTACGGTATCGTCTATGTTCTTGAACTCAAGCTCTACGGGGATATACGCGGAAGGCATCAGCGGTCCTCCGGCAATCTGGCTCAAATCCGCGCTGGCAATGACGGATGTCAAGGAATTCAAGCCATGCGGGACAGAGATTGTAGGCGCCGTCCCGATTGTTATACCCGTGAGCGTCGCGCTGTCGTTCAGCCATTTGAAATACATGGACTCTATGCTGAGCGTCCCGCTGCTGGTATTCTGGATATAGAACTTGACCTTGTTATGGTAAGTCCCTTGAGTTATGCCGACATTGTAGGGGGAAAGGCCAAGTATTATCCTTCCGGGTTTTATACCGCCGGCAGGATAAGAGTTGTTCGGAGATATGTTTCCGCCCGCGCCGACACGGCTCCAGAAGTAGCAGTCCGTGCTCTGGATGCAGAAATAATAAGTGCCGCCCTCGTTAAGGTTCGACATCTTCCGGGTGTTATCCCAAAGCTGGATGACATCGCCATTTCCCGTATTGAAATCGGAGTATGTAAGGATGGACGGGAAGCTCGACGAAGTGCTCTCCCTGACGCAGTAACCCTGGAAATCTATCATGCCGCCCGAGCACGGCGTGGCCTCGTTCATCTGGCTGACCTTGTCGAGGTCTGACCAGTAAACATCTATAGAACTATTATACGGAGTGCCAGTTTTCGCGTAAGGGGTCCAGTAAGAAGTGTCCTTAGTAACAATATCGTTGGCGGCAAACCAGACCGAAGCCGGGTTCGAACTGCAACCCTGCCAGTTAGGATAGCCCGCCGGTTCGTCGCCGCAGAGGGTCGCGAGCGTAAAGGCCTGGCTCACGGTCGTATCGGATATATTGTTGCAGTGGTCATACGCAACCGCCAATATCTTGAATTTGGAATTAACAGGCAACTGCGGTGCTCCGCCCTCAGGATAGTTGGGGTCTGACAAAGAATTAAATATTATAGTCCTGTCCGATTTAACCGTGCCGAGGCCGAGCCCTTCTATGTTTTTCGGCAGCAGGTGCGCGTCGTCGATAGGCGGCGCTTCAGGGTCCGGAGGGGGCGGGGCGTTCACATCCGCGCTCCCCTGGGTATAAGTGTAATAAAGCTTTGTGTAAAGATAATCGTTCAACGGGGTGTTGTCCTCGTTTAAAGTTGGAGCTGTATGCTGGATGAAGGCCCTCTTCCATCCCGGCTTGCTTCCGGTACTGATAACCGGGTTTTTGGGCTTCAACCTTTCACCCGGGTATGTGCTTGCTGTGGCGTACTGCGCGGAGGTATACATGCCGTCCTCGTCGTTCTTGCCCAGCGGCCCTCCCCATATGCGGGACCTGTCGTAAGTCACCGCGCAGACGGCATAATAATAGGTTTTGCAGCCTACCAGCCCGACATCTTTGTCCGTGTAAGTCGTCGCCGTGGCATCGAGCACCGAGCCGGTCCAGCCGGAACCGGATTCCGGGTCCCTGGCAAGCATTGTGATTGACGGGGATATGGTTTCGATATCGCCCTTCATCGGGAAGTCAGACGGGGCGAAGGCTGTTTCCTTCCTGTAGACGCGGTAACCTACTATGTTTGGGTTGCTCGCCATGGAAGCCCAGGAAAGTTTTATCTGCGGTATCGTGCTGTAGTTCTGAGCGACAAGACTCTGCGGGGCCGGTGGCTTCGGCAGGTTATTGGTTGTATCTGAGCCGCTTTGGCTAAAACCGGTAACATTAGGATACGGGTCAGCCCGGTCAACCTGGGCCGACAGCGTAGAGTAGTTGTGCGATTTATCATATGAACATATAACGACATAATAGGCGTTCGAAAAATCCGGGTCTGTATAATTGCTTATCTGGACATCGGTAATCTCGGCCGATGGGGGGTTGCCCGCCATGGAAGCCGGCACATCCTGGTAATTCGTATATGCCCCGTTG
>DASXVI010000179.1:0-12120 GCA_036504315.1 Nitrospirota bacterium | reverse complement strand
CCTGTTTCAATATAATAATTATAACACCTGCAAAAGTTTGCTGATTTAGCGGTGCAGGCGGGTTATAATATAAAAATTATCCTTACCTCTTTAGACGCATGATACGATAAAAAGTTACTAAAGTTACTAAAGGAGGCCCTCTTGGAGCTCGACGACGACAATGGATGTTTTGTGTGCGGGAAGGGCAACCCGCACGGCCTGAAGCTCGATTTCGAGATGGACAGGGAGGCCCGCATGATGACGACGGTATTCACTCCTCGCAAGGAGCATCAGGGCTATGTGGACATCACGCACGGCGGGCTGATATCGACGGTGCTGGATGAGGCCATGACGAAGCTGGCATACGAACTCGGCAACAACGCCGTCACCGCGAAGCTGACGGTCAAGTTCAAGAAGCCGATGAAGGTCGGCGAGCGGGTTATAATTACAGGGAGGCTGGTGAGCGAGTCGGGCCGGGCGATAAACGCGGAGGCAAACGCGGTGCTGGAGGACGGCACGGTCGTAGCCGAGGCTGCGGGTCTGCTGATGAGGATAAAACAATGGCCGTAACCAAAGAAAAAATCCTGTCGCTGATGAAGGCCAGGACCTACCGGCCCCTGCTGATTAAGGAGCTGATGGACGAGCTCGGCGTCCCGCGCGAGGAACGCCACGACTTGAAGCTCATCGTACACCAGCTGGTGCGCGACGGCGAGATAGTCAAGATTCGCGGCAACCGTTACGGCCTGCCGGAGAAGATGAACCTCGCGGTGGGACGCATCACGGTCCACCCGGACGGATACGCGTTCCTGGTCACCGAGACCGAGGGCGAGGAGGATATATACATCGGCCCGAGAAACCTCAAAGGGGCTATGCACAAGGACAAGGCGGTCGTCCGGGTAGAGCACGAGGAACGAGGGGGAGGACGGACCGAGGGCACCGTCATCCGCGTCCTGGAGCGCGCTAATACCAAGGTCGTCGGCAGATACCAGAGGATGAAGAACTTCGGTGTAGTGGTTTCCACCAACCCCCGCCTGACGAGCGAGTTTTATGTCCCGGCCAAAGAGTCCGCGGAGGCAAAAGACGGCGACATGGTCGTGGCCGAGATAACGGCGTACCCGGAGACCTACCGCAGCGCGGAGGTGAAGGTAACCCGCGTGCTGGGCCGTGCGGGCCTGCCGGGTCTCGATACGGATATCGTGATAGAGGAGATGGGGCTTGCGACCGAGTTTTCGCCGGAGGCGATGGCGGAGGCCGAAAAGGTCTCCCAGAAGGTGCCTCCCGAGGCGTGGAAGGGCAGGCGCGACCTGCGCGGCGTGACCACCGTGACGATAGACGGCGAGCGGGCGCGCGACTTCGACGATGCGGTCGCCGTCCAGGACGCGGGCAAGGGTCATATAAGGCTCTATGTGTCCATCGCCGATGTGGCGCATTATGTCAAGCCCGGCTCGGGTATCGACATCGACGCGCACGAGCGCGCCACCAGCGTCTACTTTCCCGACCGGGTACTGCCGATGCTGCCGGAAGCGCTTTCAAACGGCATCTGCAGCCTCCGCCCGGACGAGGACCGTCTGACGCTTACCTGCGAGATGGTGTTCAACGAGCGCGGCGAGCGGATGGACTACGAGGTATACGAAAGCGCGATCAAGAGCAAGCGCCGGATGACATATACCGAGGTTGCGGGCATAATAGAGAAGGACGACCCGGAGATGAAGGAGCGGCACGCCGACCTTGTCCCGGAGTTCCTGCTTATGCACGAGCTGTCAAAGCGGCTGAACCTGATGCGCAAGCGAAGGGGCAGCATAGACTTCGACCTGCCCGAGCCGGAGGTTCTAATCGATGTAACGGGCAAGACGACCTCGATAATAAAGTCCGAGAGGAACGAGGCGCACCGCCTTATCGAGGAGTTCATGCTTGCCGCAAACGAGTCGGTCGCATCGCACCTCGAACTTCACGGCGTGCCGTTTTTATTCCGCGTGCACGACGAGCCGGACGAGCAGAAGATGGCGGAGCTGGGCGACTTTGTCAAGGGGTACGGGTTGCCCTGGCCGGGCGAAGGCAGCATCAGGCCGAAGCACCTGGCGAACCTGCTGGAGAAGGCGGCCGGAAAGCCCCAGGAGCGGTTGATAAACAACCTCGTCCTCCGCTCTATGAAGCTTGCCAAATACTCGCCGGAGAACGCGGGCCATTTCGGGCTGGCGTCGAGGTGCTACTGCCACTTCACCTCGCCCATCAGGCGGTATCCCGACCTGCTCGTCCACCGGGCGGTCAAGAAGCTGATAAGGAAGAAGACCGTGTCGCCTGAACGCAAGGGCGAGCTTGCGGCGGAGCTTCCGGCACTCGGCCAGCATACATCGTTCATGGAGCGCGAGGCGGAGCAGGCCGAGAGGAAGGTGGTCGAGCTTAAAAAACTCCAGTTCATGATAGACAAGATAGGGATGGAGTTCACGGGCCATATCGCGGGCGTTACCGCGTTCGGGTTCTTCGTCGAACTTGAGGAGTTCTTCGTCGAGGGGCTGGTGCGGCTGACTTCGCTCTACGACGACTATTACAGCTACGACGAGAGGGCGCACGCGCTCGTCGGAAGCCATACGGGCAGGGTGTTCCGGCTTGGCGACAAAGTGGAGGTCAGTCTGGAGAGGGTGGACCTTGAACGCAGGCAGATGGACTTTTACCTCGTGGGCATGGCTAAGGGCCAGAGGGATTTTGAGGGGCATTATCAGGTAGTGCCCTATGTGCCGGCAGGCAAGAGGGCCGGCGAGACAAAACAACCGGGCGCGGCCCGCAAAAGAGGCGGCGCACGCGGCGCAAATGCGGGCCCGGGCAAACCGGCTGGCAAGCCGGCCGGCAGGCCGGGGGCTCGCGGAGAAAGGAAGAGCGGCAATGGCGGAGGAAAGGGGAAGGGCAAAGGGGGCGGCAGGGGCAGGCGCAGGTGACGAATTTCAGGCCGCGACCAAATATGTCCGAAAGTCGATACCGGCGCGCGAGCTCGACTGGGAGCACAAGCCCGCGCATTATAAGGTAGTCGAAAACGCCATCAGTGAAATCAAGCTGCCGGAGCCTGCGCGGGAAGGCGGCAGGCCGATATGGGATACGCTCCAGAACAGGCGCACAAGGCGTACATACAAGCCCGAGCCGCTTGCCCTCGCGGAGGTTTCCCAGGTTTTGTGGGCGGGCAACGGCAAGACAAAGGAGGGCCGGGAGTCGTGTCTTCGCACCGCCCCGTCCGCGGGAGCGCTGTACCCGATAGAGTTGTACCTTATGGTGAACAATGTATCCGGCCTGGAGAAAGGTATTTATTATTACGATGTCCCCGGCCACAGCCTTTTACTGTTGCGCGAGGGAAGTTTTGCCGAAGAGGCCGCCAGCGCCGCGCTCGGCCAGAATACGCTCGCCAAATCAGGGGCCGTCGTGTTCATGACGGCGGTAATCGAGCGGACGCGCTGGAAATATAACCAGAGGGCTTACAGGTACATATATATGGATGCGGGCCACATCTGCCAGAACCTTTGCCTCGCGTCTGAGGCTTTGGGGCTTGGCCAGTGCCCTATAGGGGCTTTTTATGACGATGAGGTCAACAACGTTTTGGGCATAGATGGCGTAAATGAAACAGTGTTCTATGCCGTAACTATTGGTAAATAAAACGGAATACATTTTTCTTAAAAAAACTGCTTGCTTTTTGGTTTTTCTCTGTGCGAAAATCATCCTGCCTAAAATTAAAACACTATTATATAGTAGCCTTTCTTATTAAAAATCCTGTTTTAATTTTATGTTTTTGAATGGTCTTTAATGTCTGGCGGGCCGGGAAACCGGCGCGCCGTTCTCTTTGACAAACAAAAACACGAGCTAAAGAAAGGGGTGAGCGTTCCCGCAGATTCCCTAAGGATTTCTCCGTATATTTTTTGCATTCAGGATGTTCCAGCTATTTATTACCAAGGGCGATATTACGCATTAACAAGGGGAGCTACCAGAAAATGAAGAAGGTTTCCCGGAGAGACTTCTTGAAAGGAATCGGTACCGGCGGCGCGCTGTCTGTCGTTGGCACCATCACTCCAGGTACTTCGGATAACGGGGGGGTAAAACCGCCAAAGTCCGAAGGGGCCACCAGAACTACTACGATTTGTCCTTATTGCGGTGTCGGCTGCGGTATCGTGGTCGATGTCAAGGACGGCAAGGTAATCGGCACTGAAGGAGACCCGGACCATCCAATAAACGAGGGCGCGCTCTGCAGCAAAGGCGCGGCACTCAGGCAGATAGGTCCCGACAACCCGCTCAGGCTCAGCAAGGTCAAGTACCGCGCGGCCGGCTCGGACAAGTGGGAAGAAAAGTCGCCGGAATGGGCGATTGCAGAGCTTGCGAAGCGCATCAAGGACACCCGCGACAAGAGCTTCATCAAGCAGGCCGACGGCATAACGGTCAACAGGACCGAGAAGGTCGCCTCGATAGGCGCCGCCGCCCTCGACAACGAGGAGGCGTACCTTATCTCCAAGCTGATGCGTTCCTTAGGCATCACCTACCTCGAGCACCAGGCGCGCATGTGCCACAGCTCAACGGTAACTTCGCTTGCCGCCTCTTTCGGCCGCGGCGCGATGACCAACCACTGGATAGACCTCAAAAACTCCGATGTCGTGTTCATATGCGGATCCAACCCCGCTGAGAACCATCCGATCAGCTTCAAGTGGATAACAAGGGCTATCGACAAGGGCGCGAAGCTCGTTGTCGCCGACCCGCGCTTCACAAGGAGCGCCTCGAAGGCCAACTACTATGTATCCCACAGGCCCGGTACGGATATCGCGCTCATCGGGGGAATGATAAACCACTGCCTCCAGAACAACCTCTACTTCGAAGAGTATGTCAAGAACTACACCAACGCCCCGTGCATAGTCACAAAGGACTACGCGTTCGAGGACGGCCTGTTCTCCGGCTACGACTCCGCGAAGAGGTCGTACGACGGCAAGATGTGGGACTTCGAGAAGGACGGGGACAAGGTCAAGAAGGACATGACCATGAAGAACCCGAGGACCGTCTTCCAGCTGATGAAGGAGTTCTACTCCAGGTACACGCCTGAGAAGGTCTCCGACATCACGGGCGTGTCCAAGCCGGAGCTGATAAAGCTGTACGACATCTTCTGCTCCACCGGCAGGCCCGACAAGGCTGGCACTATCCTCTATGCGATGGGCGCCACCCAGCACACCGTCGGCGTTCAGTACATCCGCGCGTATGCCGTTATCCAGCTCCTGCTGGGCAACATAGGCATACCGGGCGGCGGCATCAACGCGATGAGGGGCGAGTCCAACGTCCAGGGCAGCTCCGACATGGGCGTCCTCACGAACACCCTCCCGGGCTATAACCCGGCCCCGACCCAGAAGGACCATCCGACCTGGAAGGACTACTGCGACAAGGAAGTCCCGAAGACGAGCTACTGGTCCAACAGGCCGAAGTTCATGATATCGATGCTGAAGGCGTGGTACGGCGCGAAGGCTACGCCTGAGAACGACTTCGCTTTCGACTGGCTGCCGAAGTCCGGCAAGGGCTTCAAGGGCCAGGGCTGCACGATGGTCCCGCTGATGGAAGCCGTGAAGGCGGGCGAGATGGACGGCCTTATGATCTGGGGCGCAAACACGGCCGTCAGCCATCCCGATGCGGGCAGTATAGTCAAGGGCCTCGGAAACCTGAAGTATATGGCCGCGTTCGATATATGGGAGACCGACACGTCCGTATTCTGGAAGGGCCCCGGTTCCGACCCGAAGGCCATCCAGACCGAAGTGTTCCTCTTCCCGTGCGCGTCTTCCATAGAAAAGGAAGGCTCAATCGCGAACTCGGGCCGCTGGATACAGTGGCGCTACGCGGCCGTCCCGGCCCCGGGCGAGGCGAAGTCGGACCTCCAGTGGTTAAACCTGCTCGGCCTCGAGCTCAAGAAGCTCTATGCCGCAGGCGGCGCTTTCCCGGACCCGATAGTGAACCTCGTATGGAACTACGGCGAGGAAGCCGACCCGCACAAGGTAGCCAAGGAGCTCAACGGCTACGATATTGCGACCGGCGCCCAGCTCAAGAACTTCACGAAGCTGCTGGACGACGGCACGACCGCATGCGGCTGCTGGATCTACGGCGGAGTGTATCCGGGCCCGGACAAGAAGGACAACGCGATGGCCAAGCGCGGCAAGGAAGACCCGACAGGGTTGGGCCTTTTCCCGAACTGGTCTTACGCGTGGCCGGTCAACCGCAGGATCATCTACAACCGCTGCTCGATGGACCCGGCCGGCAAGCCGTGGAACGAGGCCAAGGGCACCATCTGGTGGGACGAGACCAAGAAGGACTGGGTAAGGAACGATGTCCCGGACTTTGGCTGGAAGGACGCCAAGACCGAGGCTATCAAGCCGCCCAAGGACTCCGCGGCCGCGCCGTTCCTGATGAACCCGTCCGGCCTGGGACACATCTTCGCCGCACTCAAGCTCAAGGACGGTCCGTTCCCGGAACACTACGAGCCGCTCGAGTCGCCGGTCAAGAACGCCATGGGCAGCCAGCAGGTTAACCCTGCCTGCGCTCTCTGGGACTTGAAGCCGCTGGTAGGCAGCGAGGAGTTCCCGTTAGTCGGTACGACGATGCGCCTCACGAACCACTGGCAGGCGGGAGCCATGACCAGGAACGTGCCCTGGCTCGCCGAGATTGCCCCCGAGATGTACGTCGAGATGAGCGAAGAGTTCGCCGCGGCGAAGGGCATAAAGGGCGGGGATTGGGTAAAGGTCGTGAGTGCAAGGGGTGAGGTCCAGGCCAAGGCCATGGTAACCTCAAGGCTGAAGGCCTTTAATGTAGGCGGGAAAACGGTAGAGATGGTGGCTATGCCATTCCATTTCGGCTTCAATGGCTTCGTAACTGGCGGACCGGACAAGAGCAAGAGCTATGCGGCCAACCAGGTCACCCACAGGGTGGGCGACGCCAATACCAGGATCCCGGAATACAAGGCCTTCATGTGCAACGTCGTTAAGGCCTGAGCGAGGTAAAGATGCCATATTCAATGTTAGTGGATGTAACGAAATGCATCGGCTGCCAGGGTTGCCAGGTCTCATGCAAGAACTGGAACGACAAGCAGGCCGATAAGACTACTTTAGGGACCGACTTCGGCAATCCCTCGACCATGAACTCCAACACCTACACCGTGGTGAAGTTCGACGAGGCCGTTGCCGCCGACGGGAACCATTGGCATTTTACCAAGGCGCAGTGCATGCACTGCAAGACCCCCGCATGCGCAGGCGCGTGCCCGAGCCACGCACTCACGAAGACTGAGGCCGGCCCGGTGGTGTATCACAGGGACAGGTGCATAGGCTGCCGCTACTGCATGCTCGCATGCCCGTTCGAAGTCCCGACTTTCGACTGGCACAAGGCAATCCCGTCCATCAACAAGTGCTCCTTCTGCGCGGACAGGGTAGCCAGCGGGATTGAGCCCGCGTGCAGCAGGACATGCCCGTCCGGGGCGCTCACCTTCGGCAACACCGAGGATGTAGTCAAGCTTGCCGAACAGAGGCTCGCCGCGCACCCGGAGAAGTATGTCAACTATATCTATGGCAAGGACGAGGCCGGCGGCACGTCATGGCTGTACATATCGGACACGGAATTCAAGAACCTCCCGCTTGACGAGAGCGTCGAGAAGGCCGCGTACGACAGGTACGGCTTAAGCGTGATGAACAAGGTGCCGGGCTTCGCAATCGGCGCAGCGGCGCTGATGGCCGGGTTCTTCTTTATCTCCGGCAGGAAGGCATCAGCCGGAAAGGACGGCGACAAATGAAAAACTTCATAAACCAGAACAAGGTCATCTCTTTGATCCTGCTTATGGGCGTTATCGCCGTACTTGTCAGGCTGGTTGGCGGTCTCGGCGCGGTCTCCGCGCTCTCGGACGCGCAGCCGTGGGGCCTGACGAAGTCCCTGAACATACTCTCAGGCGCGGCGCTTTCGGCGGGCGGTTCGCTCGTCGCCACGCTCGTGTATGTCTTCGGGATAAAGAAGTTCAAGCCGCTCGTCCGTCCGTCTCTGCTGATGGGAGCAATCGCGCACACGTTCGTGCTCGGCGCCCTTCTGTACGACGTGGGCAGCCCGCTTGAGGTATGGCGCATAATATTCGCGCCGAACATCAAGTCCATCATGTTCCTCGCCTTCCTGTGCGAGGCGTTCTACACGACCGCAGTCCTCTGCGAATTCGTGCCGGAGTTCGTTACTGCCCCGCAGTTCAAGGGCATAGCGGACCTCATGCACTCGTTCAAGGGCCCGGTGATCGTGTGCACCGCGATATTCGCCGTAATCCACCAGAGCACGCTGGGCGCGCTGTATGTCGTCAGCGTCAGCAGGATAGACCCCCTCTGGTACAGCCGCATCATGCCGATACTGTTCCTGGTCTCGGCCTGGGCCGCCGGTCTTGCCATGCTCGTCGTAGAGGCGTACCTCTCCGATAAGTCCGGCAGGAGGAAGTTCGACGTCGGTGTTATGGGCGCGGTCGGAAACACCCTCGCGATATTCCTGTTCATCTATGTAGGCATCAGGTTCGCTGACCTGGCCATAGAGGGCGGGTTTGGCGGCGTGGGCGGCAAGGGCGTAGCGTCGGTCTGGTTCATAGTGGAGATGCTCTGCTTTGTCCTCCCGGCCGTGATGCTGCTCGGCTCCAAGAGCCCGAAGCTGCTTTACATCGCCTCCCTGCTCGTCGGGCTGGGCGTCGTGATGAACAGGCTGGGCGTGGCGATAGTCGGCTGGCACAACCCGGCCGGGATAACCTATTTCCCGTCCGCAGTCGAGTTCTTCGTTTCCTTCTGTTTCCTGCTTGCCCCGATTGTTATTTACTCATATATGTCGGGCATAGTTATCAAGGACGAGAAGGTAACCGCTTAAGTTTTTGCTTGACATAACGGCTTCAATGCTGTATAAAATGACCTTTCCAAAGTATAGGCTATCCGCCTTCCTCTTGGGAAGGTCATTTTTTTGGAGGTGATTATAATGTACGCAGTAATAAAGACGGGCGGCAAGCAGTATAAGGTTGCTCCGGGCGACACCCTGAAGGTGGAGCTGCTCGAGGCCGAAAAGGGCGCCACCCTGACATTTTCCGATGTCCTCCTTGTGGAAAAAGACGGGGACGTCACAGTCGGAAGCCCGATAGTTGCGGGCGCGAGCGTGACAGCCGAAGTCGTTACTCAGGGACGCGCCAAGAAGGTGCTCGTATTCAAGCACAAGAGGCGCAAGAGCTACCGCAAAATGAACGGCCACAGGCAGTATTTCACCGAGATAACGGTGAAGGAAATCAACGCCTAAGGCCTTAGGAAACTTTCAGGAGGTTTTGAAATGGCACATAAAAAAGGCTTGGGCAGCACGCGTAACGGCAGGGACTCAAATGCCCAGCGCCTCGGCGTCAAGCGCTATGAGGGCCAGTTCGTCTCGGGCGGCAGCATAATCGTCCGTCAGAGGGGCACTGCCATCCACCCGGGCACCAATGTCGGCATCGGGAAGGACGATACCCTCTTTTCGAAGATTGAAGGCGTCGTGAAGTTCGAGCGCTACAGCAAGGACAAGAAGAAGGTCAGCGTATACCCGGTAGTCGTCGAGGGTGCGCAGGCGTAAACTTCGCCCTGTTGGCAGGTTATAAAAAGCCCCGCTGGTCTCAGCGGGGCTTTTTTATTGATTTTCAAGCGGTTTTAAGCTATTTTAATAAGATGTTTCAGCGGTACAGGTTTCTTTGTTTGCCAAGCTTTCTTTTACCGAAGAATGCGGAAAGGTTTTAATGTTTGTAGATTTAGCTAAGATTTATGTCAAGGCGGGCGACGGCGGACCCGGGGCTATCAGTTTCCGCAGGGAAAAGTTTATCCCCAAGGGCGGCCCGGACGGCGGGGACGGAGGCAGGGGCGGCAATGTAGTCGCCAGGGCCGATACCCAGCTCGGCACGCTGCTCGACTTCAAATACCAGCAGCACTACATATGCAAGCGCGGCGGCCAGGGCATGGGCAAGCAGATGACCGGGGCCGAGGGCGATGATATATTGATAAAAGTCCCGGTCGGCACGATTATCCGGGATATCGACACCGGAGAGACTATCGCGGACCTTGCCGAGGACGGGCAGGAGGCTATAATCGCGCGCGGCGGCAGGGGCGGCAAGGGCAACACGCACTTCAAAAGCTCTACGATGCGTACCCCGCGTTTTGCCCAGCCGGGCGAGCCGGGCGACGAGAAGACGATACAGCTTGAGCTGAAGCTCCTTGCGGATGTCGGTATCATCGGGCTGCCGAACGCGGGCAAGTCCACGCTGATATCCGTAATCTCGAAGGCCAGGCCGAAGATAGCCGACTACCCGTTCACGACGCTCGTCCCGAACCTGGGCGTGGTGCAGCACAAGGAGTACACGAGCTTTGTCGCCGCCGACATCCCTGGCCTTATCGAGGGCGCAAGCTCCGGTGCGGGGCTTGGCTCGCAGTTCCTGCGCCATGTCGAGCGGACGAAGATGCTCCTGCACCTTGTGGATGTTTCTCAGCTCTCTCAGGAGGACCCGGTAAAGAGCTTCACGACGATAAACGAAGAGCTTCGTAGGCACAACCCGGAGCTGATGGACCGCTTCTTAGTCGCGGTCGCCACGAAGGTGGATTCGGCCGTCGAGCCGGAACGGGTAGACAACCTCCGCGCCTACTGCGAGAAGGAAGGATACCCGTTCTTTGCGATATCGTCCGCGACGCACGACGGGATCGAGCAGCTTTTAGACTTCGTCTCGGCGAAGATACCCGAACTCAAGGCGCAGGCCAGGGCGAAGGCCGAGGCAGAGAAGGCGGCACTTGCCGCCGAGGAGGCCGCCGAGGCGGCTGAATTGGCTTCGCGCAAACGGAACACGCCGTCTGATTTGCCGACGGGCGACGCCGTTTAATCTACCCCCGGCTGACGGCATTACCCGTGGGCTTACAGTTTTTAATTGTTTTCTGGATTTTTGATTTTTTAAAGGTTCCTTATGACTCCCAAGAGGACTACGAGGAAAGAGACGGTCGAAAAGGCCCGCAGGGTCGTGATAAAGATCGGCAGCACGATTGTCGCGAGCCGGACTGCTGGCGTCAACCAGACGCGCATCCGTGCCCTGTCGCACGAGTTCGCCCTTCTGCGCGAGCGCGGCATCGAGGTCATAGTCGTGACATCCGGCGCGGTCGCGGCGGGGATGGTGAAGCTCGGCCTTACCGAGCGGCCCCGCACGATTGAGCTGAAGCAGGCCTCGGCCTCGGTTGGCCAGTCAGCGCTTATGCGGATGTACGAAAAGCACCTGGACAAGCACGGCATACCCGTCGGACAGGTACTCCTGACCAGCGGCGACCTCACAGACAGGCGCAGGTTTTTGAACGCCCGCAACACACTCCACACGCTTATAGAGCTTGGCGCAATACCCATAATAAACGAAAACGACACCGTCTCGATAGAGGAGCTGAAGTTCGGCGACAACGACAACCTCGCGTCGCTCGTTACGGTCCTCGCGGGCGCGGACATGATGGTCATCCTGTCGGATGTCAACGGCCTTTACGACAAGAACCCTGCCGAGCCCGGCGCGCATCTGGTGTCCGAGGTCCCGGTCATCACGCCCGAAGTCGAGGCGATGGCGGGCGGGAGCGTCAGCGGCATCGGGACCGGCGGCATGGCGAGCAAGCTCGTTGCCGCAAAGAAGGCGACCGACGGCGGCGCGGCGTGTTTCATCATCAACGGCACGAAGGCCGGAAATATTTCGAAGCTGTTCGCGGGGGATGAGGTCGGCACATTCTTCCGGCCCGTCGAGGAGAGCCTGTCGTCCAAGAAGCACTGGATAATGTACACGATGAAGCCCAAGGGCAAACTCGTAGTTGACGAGGGCGCGCAGAAGGCGGTAAGCAGCAAGGGCAAGAGCCTGCTGCCCTCCGGGATAAAGTCCGCTGAGGGCAAGTTCGCCGCCGGGGATGCGGTAGAGATATGCGCGCTCGACGGCTCCGTAATCGCCCGCGGCCTCGTGAACTATTCCCGCGCGGAAGTGGACAAGATAAAAGGCGTGAACAGCGCGGACATAGAGAAAGTCCTGGGCGAGAAATACAGCGACGAGGTCGTGCACAGGGATGATTTGGTGATCGTTTAGGAGAGGTAACATGAATTTCAATGTCCACATCGAAATATTTA
>DASXVI010000178.1:0-8047 GCA_036504315.1 Nitrospirota bacterium | reverse complement strand
ACGCTTTTTCTGTCGGTATCCGCAGAGGGCTAGACCGGCGCACCGCGCACCTCCATCAAGCCCTCGGGCAATACGGTAAAAAAATGCGGGAACTTGTCCCTGGCAAGCAGGCTTGAAAGGGCCGAGCCCTCGATGGGCGGCCTCTGCAGCGCCGGGTCTTCCAGGTTATTAAAATTATAAACTACACTCCGGTCCGGCCTTAATACCCAGACTGCCTGAGACTTGTAGGTGGCCATGCCGGTCAGCAGGTTTATCTTTGCCCATGTCTTATCTCCGGTTTTGACGAAGTTAAGCATTTCATCCCAGTAGGAGTAGTCCCAGACGAAGGATTTGAGCAGTTCCCCTTTCAGGTCTAAAATTTTATTAAAATAATCCTCTTTCTCCTGCAAGGTATTCTTGAGCATAAAAGATGCGTGCGCGCGCTCGGCAGTCTCTTGCGCAAAAAATATTCCTGCGCAGACAAGTAACGCCCCGCAAATGAGCATCAGTATCTTGGCGAACGGGTTAACCGTCTTTCGGCTCATATTAAGATGCCTTCTCCAACCCCCTGGCGGGGGCGCAGTCCATTGTGAACCAGAAAACGCTTCCCGCACCCGGCTCAGACTTGACTCCGATACTGCCTCCAAACCGTTTTACAATCCTCTCGCAGACGGCAAGGCCTATCCCGGTACCCGGAATTTTGTCGTTGCTGTGGAGCCTGTGGAACATTTTAAATATGGACTCGTGGTACTTGGCGTCGATTCCCATCCCGTTATCCTGCACCTCTACGCACACCTTGCCGCCGTCCCGCATAACCGCCCTCACGGTGACGACCGGCGCCTCGCCTTCCTTCCTGTATTTAAACCCGTTCTCGATAAGGTTCTGAAGGAGCTGATGGATCTGCATCGGGTCCGCCATCACCCAGGGCAGCGGACCTGCTACCTCGACCCTGCCTCCGCATTCGGATAACAGCTGGCCCATGCTCAGCGAAACCACCCCGCCAACCACTTCATCCAGCGCAACGGGTTCCAGCGGCTTGCCCTGGGTCGCTATCCTGGAATAGGTAAGCAGGTCGTTTATCAGTCTCTGCATATGCCTGGCCGAGCCCATCATGTTTTCGATGTCTTCAAGGTCCTCTCCGTCGAGTTTGCCTTTTGCCGAATCCTCGAGCAGGCCCCCAAAGGCGATTATTTTCCTGAGCGGGGCCTGCAGGTCGTGCGACGCGATATACGCGAAGTCCTGGAGGTCGCGGTTAGAACTCTCCAGCACTTCGAGGAGCTGCGCCTTCTCGCGTTCTGTGCCCCTGGCCTGTTCACACTGATGGCGTGAAATGTAAACTGCCAGGAGCGTGAAGCACAGGAATACCCCTGCAACTATCAAACCCAATTGGCGCTCACTTGCACCCTCCAGCTGTCCAATAAGGTCTGATGCGTCCGCTACAAGGACCCGCGCGGCAGGGGTCCCGTCCCAGCCGCCGAGGACCCTCATGAAAGCAATCTGGTCCGCATCCTTATCGCCGACCGTATATTCCGACTTTCCGGACGGTAAAATTGCTATGGTGCTTTTGGTAAACCACGAGAGTTCGCCTATGAAGTCTTTCGACCAAACCTTGCCGACGATGAAATACCCATGCGAGGGAAAGGTATTGTCTATGTCGTTGGCAGGTCGGATATGCGCACCCCTGAACTCCATCAGGCCGAGAGGGGTCATACAGAAAAAATGCGACGACCTACGGTTTGCGGAGAGTCTGGAGAGGGCGCTGACCGAAAGCGGGAAGCTGGCGTACATGCCGTCCTTACAGGCGGTGTATAACAGTTTTGATTCCTTGGAGAATACCCAGACGGCGTCTGCATCGAAAGCCTTAAGCGCCGGGGCTAAATTAAAGTTAGGCCATGCGCGGCTTGGGGCTTTGACGAAGCGCGCCATATCATCCCAACTCGCATAACCTTCCGCAAAAGTCTTGAGCGGCAGGCTTTTCATGTCCTGTACCTTGTCGAACAGCTCCATGTCCTGCAATGCATGTTTCCGCTCGAGTTCGTGGAACTCCCCTTGGGAGTAGAGGTTATATACGGAACCGCACAACGCGGACAGCGCGATGATCACAGCAATGGTTTTTCTGCGTCTCGATATCTCCATGAGGGCTACGGTCTCCCCGACTGCGGTAACGCCGTTTCTTTGAAGATGTCCTGCGGCTTATCCGCCATGTTCAGACTGAACCAGAATATGCACCCCTGCGGGTCTGCCTTCCGGACGCCTATTTCGCCGCCCAGCCGCTTGACTATCCTCTGGCAGACCGCAAGCCCTATTCCGGTCCCGCTGTATTTTCCGGCCCCGTGGAGCCGGGAGAACATCTTGAATATCTTCTCATAGTGTTTCTCTTCTATTCCTATCCCGTTATCTTCCACCTCAACGGTAACCGAACCGCACGAAGGGTTAATGCTGGTGCGTACCGTGATTACCGGCGCAACATCATCGCGGTGGTACTTGAGCCCGTTATCGATAAGATTCTGGAGAAGCTGATGGAGCTGGATAGGGTCGGCCAGCACCCAGGGCAGGCCCCCTTCAATCTGGAGAGTCCCCCCGGACTCCTCGATCTTCTGGCCAATGCTGATTGAGAGCACCTCATCAAGAATCTCGCGCATATCCACCGGCTCGAGCGGTTTGCCGTTGGTGGTAACCCTGGAGTATGTAAGCAGGTCATTTATCAGCCTCTGCATATGAAGCGCGCCGCTGACCATATAGTTCAGGTTTTCACGGCTGTCTTCAGAGAGCTGGTCTTTGAGGTCTTTCTCCAGAATCTGCCCGAAGGACACTATCTTCCTGACGGGCGCCTGGAGGTCGTGAGAAGCGATATATGCAAAATCCGCAAGTTCGCCGTTCGAGCGTTCAAGTTCGGTCACAAGCCTTGCCTTCTCCTGTTCCGTCTTGAGGTTTACGGTTATATCCTCGAATATCTGCACCGCCCCCACGACCCTCCCCATCTCGCTCCAGAAAGGCGAGTTTACGACCCGGAAATAAAGCGGCTGTTTCTCCGTTTTGTATTCGAAAATACATTCCCGCTTAAGCCCGTACTCCATCGAACGGATTATCCCCTCGTCATACCGGCAGAAACAGAATGGGCAGCCCACATCACGGAGTTCCGGGAACCAGCGCGCAAGCAGCTTGTTCATGCCCAGGACATCCATGCCCGGCCCGACAAGCAAAATACCGGCGCCGACGTTTTCAACGATGCTCTTGTATTTCTCATGCGAACTCCTAAGGTCCATATGCGCCTTCGCAAGGTCCTCTGTCATGCGGTTAAAGGAATCCGCGAGTTCGCCTATTTCGTCCCTTGACTCTACCTGCACCATCTGCAGCAGGTCTCCATCTGCCACCCTCTGCGCGGCGCAGTTAAGCTTGTAGATGGGCCGGAACATCCTCTCGATAAGCGCTGCCCCCAGCATAAATATGACTACGAAACCGCAGGCTATATATACAAGATAGACCATATTAAACGAGACCGCATATTTTTTTATAGGTTCAAGCGCAACCCTGAAATTCTCTATTTCATTAAGTTTCCTCTCGACGCTCTGGTTTAAAAGCCCATACATCATCTGTTCATTCAAATATGCCCGCAGCAGGTCCTTGCGCGCACCGTCTACGTTCCCGTCTGAATAGCTGTCAAGGCTATACTGGAAATCCTTGTGGATGTTCCCGTTATAAAAAATTATATCCCTCATGCATTCGGCCATATCCTGCCCGGTCATACCGGGCTTCGAAGATTCGAGGAATTTGCCGAATTCGTCCTCTAGACTGCAAAACCGCCTAATGGCCCCATTCTGGCCGATCAGGGCGCGGCGGAGCACAAGCGCCCTCTGCTGGGCAAGGAACTCAATCCTGTAAAATACATTAAGGCCTTTGCTGTAATTCTGAATATTCTCCCACGCCGATATTAGAGGGGTAAAAAATGGGGCAAACCTGTTCACCTTATAGAACAACTCAAAAAGCCTGTTCTCGCCTTCATTTAATTTACCTGTCGTAGTCAGGAGGTTTTCGAGCTTGTCGAGAACCAGGTCGCCCTCCGTAATTACCAAACTGAGACGGCCTTTTGTGAAATCCCCTCCGGTTTTCAGGCTGGCAAAAATTAAAATCTTATGTCTGTTATATTGGAGGTTGTCGTCGAGGACGCTTTTGAGACTGGCCAGGCTGGACTGTTCTCTGTCCCTCCTATAATCCGCTTCGAGTTGGGAAAGCTGCTGTACAAACTTCAGGTCGGCCGTATCAATGTCATTTTTGTCCGCCTCATTCCCGAAAAGAATGAAATTGGAGACGGCCAGCCTCTTCTCCATAAAAGTGCGGCGCGCCTCCTGGATGTGACGCATTTGCTCGACCTTTTCAAAAAAGTCGTCAAAATAGTCAAAACTTTTTTTTGTCAGGATATAATTGACTGATTGGAACAACAAGACGGCGACCAACAGAAGCGAAAACGCTCCTATAATTTTAGTTTTTGCCTTCATAAACCTCCGCGTACAATTCTCGGGTTGTTGACATTGTATCGGCTCATATTGCCGGAGTTCTTAGCGAGAAATGGGGTTAGGAGCAGCCAAAACGGGTTCAATGTGCTAATATTAATTTAAACAAGGACTTGCAATGGACAAATGGAACAGA
Organism: Nitrospirota bacterium; assembly: GCA_036504315.1. Lineage (GTDB taxonomy): Bacteria > Nitrospirota > JACRHJ01 > JACRHJ01 > JACRHJ01 > DASXVI01. The sequence goes on along the minus strand of DASXVI010000178.1, from coordinate 3,421 downwards.
CAATTCGGGACGACCGCCGATGTGGGGGTTGAAGCCTTTGGGCCTACCCTGAAGGATGCCTTCGAGCAACAGGCGCTCGGGATGTCCGATATAATGGTCGATCCGGCCAGCGTGGAAAAACGCCTGGAATTCCGGCTGAAGGTTTCCGGGAACGACGAGGAATCCCTGCTCGCCTCTTTCCTGGAGGAGGTGCTGTTCCTGGTCGATGCAAGGGGATGTTTCTTCAGTGATATTGTTATAACTTCGCTGGACAAGCTTACGGTCGAGGCCGTCGTGCGCGGCGAAGAGATAGACCCGGAAAAGCATATTATAAAAACCCCCGTCAAGGCGGTAACCTACCATCAGCTGACGGTGAGACACGACCGGGACGGGGTTTACACCAGGGTAGTGTACGACATTTGAGGGAGAAACGATGGCTGAGAAGCTCAAAAGGCTCGACGAGTACCGCTGGGAGGTACCGCTTGGCTACAAGCCGGGGATGCGGGTACCCGGCATAATATACGCGAGTGAAGCATTGATGGAGCAGATACGCCAGGACCAGTCCATAGAGCAGGTTGCAAACGCCGCCACCCTGCCTGGAATTGTCAAGGCATCGCTCGCAATGCCGGACATGCATTTCGGGTACGGCCTGCCCATAGGGGGCGTAATAGCCACCCGGATGCAGGACGGCGTAATAACGCCCGGCGGGGTCGGGTTCGACATAAACTGCGGCGTGCGTGTGCTTCGGACAAACCTGTCCCGGGCCGACATCAAAGATAAGGTCCGGGCGCTAATCGAGGGTATTTACGCGAGCATACCGACCGGGGTCGGCAGCAAGGGCGCCCTCAAGCTGTCCCCGGCGGAGTTCGACAAGATGCTCGTGAAGGGGGCCCGCTGGGCGGTCGAGAACGGGTACGGGTCCCGAGGCGACCTGGACCACATCGAGGCCCGCGGGGCCATAGAGGGCGCGGACCCGGAAAAGATAAGCGAGAGGGCCTATGAGCGGGGCCGCAACCAGCTCGGCACGCTCGGCTCCGGCAACCACTTCGGCGAAATACAGTATGTGGAAAGGATATTCGACGCCGACGCTGCGGAGGCGTTCGGGCTGCGAGAGGGCCAGGTTGCCCTGATGGTGCATACCGGCTCGCGCGGCTTCGGCCACCAGGTATGCACCGACTACCTGAAGGTAATGGATTCAGCGGTCAGGAAATATGGCTTCACGCTCCCCGACCGCCAGCTCGCCTGCGCGCCTATCGACTCGCCTGAAGGACAGGACTATCTGGGCGCGATGCGCGCCGCCGCAAACTTCGGGTTCACAAACCGCCAGGTGATTGCACACTGGGCCGAGGAGACCTTTCTGCGGGTGCTGGGCATTTCCCCTCGCGACCTCGGCATGACGCTGATATACGATGTGGCGCACAATATCGTAAAGTTCGAAGACCATATCGTGGACGGCAAAGCTATGAAACTCGCGGTACACAGAAAAGGTGCAACCCGCGCATTCCCGCCCGGACACCCCGAGACGCCGGATGTGTACAAGAGCGTCGGCCAGCCGGTCCTTATCCCGGGGGACATGGGCACCGCGTCGTATATACTCGCGGGCACGGAGCGCGGGATGCAGGAGACCTTCGGCAGCACCTGTCACGGCGCAGGGCGTGTAATGTCGCGCACAGCCGCAGTAAAGGCGTGCCGTGGCCGGTCCATCGAGAGGGAGCTTGAAGACGCGGGGATTATTGCCCGGTACACGGGCCGCGACGCGCTAAAAGAGGAGATTCCCGAAGCTTATAAAGATATTGACCTCGTTGTGGATGTCGTGCATAATGCCGGGATAGCCAAGAGGGTCGCGCGGCTCCGTCCGCTCGGCGTAATAAAGGGATAAATAAGAGGTTTTCGACCTTGACCGAGAAAATTGCAGTCATTGGCGGAGGAAGCTGGGGGACAACCCTCGCTTCGATGCTTTCATCGAAGGGACAGGCCGTATCGCTGTGGGTCTACGAGAAGGACCTGGCCCTGCGGATGGCCGAAACACGCATAAATGACCTGTACCTGCCAGGCAACAGGTTGCCCGATGGGCTCGCGATAACATCCAGCCTTGAGGAGGCCGTGCGCGGCAGCGGCATCGTGCTGATGGTTACGCCGTCCCATGTCACGCGCCGGGTACTGGACGGCGCAGCGCCTTTTGTTTCGGAAGACGCCGTTGTCGTGTCCGCGACCAAGGGCATCGAAAACGATACGCTGATGCTGATGAGCGAGGTGGTCGAGGACGTCCTGCCGAAGTCGTTCCACTCCAGGCTCGCATATATTTCCGGCCCGAGCTTCGCGAAGGAAGTCGCGGCCGGCATGCCGACCGCTGTATCCGTCGCATCGCGCAACCCGGCGGCGGCGGCCAGGGTACAGGCGGCGTTCAATACCGAATATTTCAGGGTATACACCAACCCGGACGTCCTCGGCGTCGAGCTTGGCGGCTCACTCAAAAATGTGATAGCCATTGCCGCAGGGTGCTCGGACGGCCTTGGCTTCGGCCACAACACTAAGGCCGCCCTGATAACGCGCGGGCTTGCCGAGATTGCGCGCCTCGGGGCCGCGATGGGCGCAAACCCCCTCACTTTTGCAGGGCTTTCCGGAATGGGCGACCTTGTGCTCACCTGCACCGGCGGCCTGTCCCGCAACCGCATGGTTGGCGAAAAGCTCGGGCAGGGCATGAATATCGATGAAGTAGTGGGCGAGATGACGATGGTAGCGGAAGGCGTTAACACCGCAAAGGCTGCCTATGGCCTCTCGAAAAAATACGGGGTGACTATGCCCATCGTCGAGCAGACTTACCTGCTTCTGTACGAAGGCAAGGACCCGAAGCGGGTCGTGCGCGACCTGATGACGCGCGACCTCAAAAGCGAGCTTGGATAAGGATGAACATCGACAACCTAAAAAACATACTATCGGATGTGCAGTCGGGCGGGCTGGACCTGGACGCCGCAATGAAGGCGCTTCGCCACCTGCCTTTCGAGGACATTGAATTTGCCGTGGTAGACCACCACCGGCACCTTCGCCAGGGCGCGCCCGAGGTAATATACTCCGAAGGCAAGACGCCGGAGCAGGTCAAGGCCATCGCCGGCCGGATTATCGCAGCCGGCTCGGATGTGCTTGCGACGAGGGCCGGCCGCGAAATATTCGAGGCGCTGAAAGAGATGGACGGCAGGGCTGTATACCACGAGGCCGCGCGCTGCGTCGTTATCCGACACGCAGAGAAGAAACCGACCGATGGGGTCGTGCTGGTTATAACCGCCGGGACGACCGACATACCTGTCGCCGAAGAGGCGGCGGTTACCGCAGAGGCGCTCGGCAGCAAGGTGATGCGCATGTACGATGTCGGGGTTTCCGGGCTGCACAGGCTGCTGTCCCGTAAACATGACATATTCGATGCGCGGGTCATCGTCGTCGCGGC
>DASXVI010000177.1:0-3367 GCA_036504315.1 Nitrospirota bacterium | reverse complement strand
ATTATGTTCTATCTCATTACACTTACGGCAGTGGCAGGACCGCTTGCGGGCGAGAAACCGGCGGACCCTGTTGAGCTTGCGGGCTTGGGGATATACACCGCCCTTGTCCTTGTAATTGTCGGCATCCTGATGTTCCTTTCGTGGTGGCCGGGTTCCAGACGCCGCACGCAGGAACAGCTCCGCCCTTATGAGTCCGGCATTATCCCGACCGGCCAGACGCGCCATAGACTTCCCGTGCAGTTTTATCTCGTCGCAATCTTTTTCATCGTGTTCGACCTCGAATCGGTATTCGTATATTCCTGGGCGGTCGCATTCGACCTGCTCGGCTGGCGCGGCTACGCCTATATCTCGGTATTCATAATCGCGCTCTTTGCCGGGCTTGTCTACATCTGGAAAAAGAAAGGCCTTGAATGGGGACCCAGGGATTAGGCAATGTAGGCCCAAAGGGCGGTGTCGCGCTCGGCAATGTCGAGGACATCTTAAACTACGGCCTCAACTGGGGCCGCGCCAACAGCTTGTGGCCGATGTTCTTCGGGCTGTCCTGCTGTTTTGTCGAGTTTTCGACCGCGCTCACCCCGCGCTACGACATGGCCCGTTTCGGGGCGGAGGTCATGCGCGGCTCGCCGCGTCAGGCCGATGTCATATTCCTCGCCGGTACAATTTTCAAGAAGGTAACCCCGAGCATCGTCCGCCTTTACGAGCAGATGGCCGAGCCGAGATGGGTCATCTCGATGGGTTCATGTTCAAATTCCGGCGGGATGTTCGATGTCTATTCGGTTGTGCAGGGCATCAACCAGATACTGCCGGTAGACATATACATACCGGGCTGCCCGCCGAGGCCGGAGCAGGTCCTTCGCGCTGTGATGATGCTCCAGGACAAGGTCATGTCCACCGAGCGGCCCCTGCGCAGGGTACTGAACATGGAAGAGGGGACCGGCATAAAACAGGCCACCGAAGGCTCCGTCCGCCCGATACTCATCGACGGCATATCCAAATCCCGCGACGGCCGAGGCACGGGTTATGAAGGCACGACGCTTCGCGGCACTGAGGTCATTCCGCCGAAGCTGTGGGGCAGCCGCGCCCCGCTGATGTGGACTCCTCCCGCAACCCGCGTCGAGTTCCCTGAGAAGATAAAATCAGTGCTCGGCCCGTTGAAGCGGGAGTTCGGCGAGGCCGTAACTGTTGACGAATCATGCGGCGATATATTGACCCTCAAAGTCCCGCCAGAGCAGGCGCACGAGGTGCTCGCGTGGCTCAAGTATAAGTCGCCCACCCGTTTCCCGAAACTCGAAGACCTGACCGCTGTCGATGAATCCGCGAGGCGCGACCGCGAGAACTACAAAGACTACACGCTCGTCCACACGCTCATGTCGCTCGATGTCCCGGGGTATATCAGGGTAAAGTCCGAGCTTGCGGGCGAATCGCCCACCGTGCCTACCATCACGGGTGTCTGGCCGTCCGCGAACTGGTACGAGCGCGAAGTTTACGATATGTTCGGCATCCGCTTTTACGGCCACCCGAACCTCAAGCGCATCCTGATGCCGGACGAGTGGGAGGGTTTCCCGCTCAGGAAGTCGCACCCCTACCGCGCGACCGAAATGAAGCCCTATACATACGAGGAGGCTCTCAAGCACGAGCCTCGCGATGTCCGCAGCTACCTCGCGCCCGAGGGCGAGAAGGACGCAATGTTCTTAAACCTCGGCCCGCATCATGTCGGTATACACGGCATAGTCCGTTATGTTATGAAGCTGCGCGGCGAGCAGATTGCGGACATGGATGTGGACATCGGCTACCACCACAGGGCGGCGGAGAAGACCGGCGAGCGGCAGTCTTGGCACCAGTATATCCCCTACACCGACCGGGTCGAGTACCTCATAGGCGTGAACAACAACCTCGCGTACCTTCAGCCCATCGAATCCATGCTCGGGGTGAAGGTCCCGGACCGCGCACAGTACATACGCGTGATGCTTTGCGAGCTGTTCAGGATATCCAGCCACCTCGTATGGCTCGGCACTTTTATCCACGATGTAGGCGCAATGACCCCGGTATTCTATTGCTTCCGCGAGAGGGAGGAGCTTCTCGACATCGTCGAGCTTATCACCGGCGGCAGGCTCCACCCGAGCTGGTTCCGCATCGGCGGCGTGGCGCTTGATTTGCCCGAGGGCTGGAAGGAAGCGGTGGACGCGTTCGTTGCAAAGTTCCCGGCAAAGATTGACGAGTACGAAAGGCTGATTACCAGGAGCGCTATATTCAAGGCCAGGACAAAGGGCATCGCCCCGATGACCTCTGCCGAGGCTATAGAGTGGGGCGTGACCGGCCCGAACCTCCGCGCGACGGGCCTTGAATGGGACCTCCGCAAAAATATCCCTTACAGCGGGTACGACTCGTTCAAGTTCGACATACCTGTCGGGGCCACGGGCGACTGCTACGACCGCTACCTCGTCCGTATGCAGGAGATGCGCGAGAGCCTGAAGATTATCAAACAGGCCTCCGAAAACATGCCGCCCGGCAGGTGGATAAGCGAGGACTACCGCTATTGTCTGCCGCAGAAGGAAGACACTCTGAACGATATCGAAAGCCTTATCCATCATTTTGTAAATTCCACACGCGGCATGACGCCGCCCAAGGGCGAGTGGTACTCGGCCATCGAACAGCCGAGGGGCGAGTACGGATACCATATTATATCGGACGGCCTCAACTACCCGTACCGCGTCAGGATCCGTGCGGCGTCGTTCCCGCATATGCAGGTCGTGCCAATGCTCTGCAAGGGCCGTTTCCTATCGGATTTCATCGCGATAATCGGGGCCATAGATTATGTCATGGCGGATATAGACAGGTGACATGCTAAAAGCAGAACGGATAATAGAACTGAGGGAAGAGGCCGCGCGCCACGAGCACCCGGAAGAGATGCTCGTCGATGTCATGCACGAGGCGCAGGACGCATATGGCTACTTAAGCGACGAAGCGGTCGGGGTCGTAGCCGGGATTATCGGCGTGTCGGCCCAGCGGGTGGACCAGCTTGCAACCTTCTACAACCTCTTCTACCGCAGGCCCGTCGGCCGCAGGGTAATACATGTATGCGACAGCATATCCTGCTGGGCAATGGGTGCGGACGATATCGTCAGCTACCTGAAGCGCAAGCTCGGCATCGAGATGGGCGGGACGAGCGCGGACGGCGCGTTCACCCTGCTGCCGATAGTCTGCCTGGGCGCATGCCATGAGGCCCCTGCCATGATGGTCGGCGAAATAATCTACGGCAACCTGACGCCTGAAAAGATAGACAGGATACTGGAGAAAGAAAAAAACAATAATTGAACCACGGAGTCACAGAGACACGGAGAAAAACGCAAGACAAAATCCTCTTTCT
>DASXVI010000176.1:0-3976 GCA_036504315.1 Nitrospirota bacterium | reverse complement strand
ATATCTGCGATAAAGGCCAGAAAAACGATAGATATGGTGGTAGAGCTTGTCCAGTGGAACGAAAAGGAGTCCTACGAGCGGCTCGGGCTGGACGAGAAGACATATACGATAGAAGGGGTTAAACTTCCCTACATGAAGATGCCGGTAACGCCCGGCAGGAATATAGCGGTAATAGTCGAGGTGGCGGCAAGGAACCAGGCGCTCCGCGCACAGGGGGCTAACGCCGCCGAGGACCTCGACAAGAGGCTTTCAAAAAAGATTGCAGAAACTACCGGGGCAACTGACGAGGAAGATTGACGGGAGAGCGGGAGGGACGGGTTTGTCCAGGCTTAGGATATTCATAATCTCGGGGCTTTCAGGCTCCGGCAAGAGCTACGCGATAAAGGCCTTTGAGGATATGGGCTTTTACTGCGTTGACAACCTGCCGTCCGCGCTCCTCCCCAAATTCGTCGAGCTTTGCGCCCAGTCCGGCAAGGGTATACATAATGTCGCTCTGGGCATCGACATCCGGGAACGGGATTTCCTCGGCAGTTTCGACCAGCTTTATGACGAAACCAAGGCTATGGGCCATGATTTTCAGGTGCTGTTCCTCGAAGCATCCGACGAGGCGCTCGTAAGGCGGTTCTCGGAGAGCCGCAGGCCGCACCCGGCGGTAAAGGGCAAGCCGCTCGGAGAGGCGATCCGCCTCGAACGGGATATGTTGCAGGATGTCCGCAGGAGGGCCGACAGGATTATCGACACGACCGACCTGACAGTGCACCAGCTTCGGCAGGAGCTAGTCAAACGGTACAAGCCGAAGGAAGGCAAGCAGGAGCTGACTGTTTCGGTTACATCTTTCGGTTTCAAGTACGGCGTGCCATACGACGCCGACCTTATGTTCGATGTGCGCTTCCTGCCGAACCCGAACTTCGTGCCCGTCCTGAAGGAGCTCACCGGCAGGCAGAAGCCCGTGCAGGAGTATGTGAAGAAAAACGGCACTACCGGCAAATTCATGAGGAAGATAATGTCTCTCCTGGATTTTTTGGTGCCGCACTATAAGAGCGAGGGTAAAAACTACCTCACTATAGCCATAGGCTGCACGGGCGGCAGGCACAGGTCTGTCGCGATTGCCGAATTCCTGAAGGACAAGCTCAAGGCCGGCGGGCTTGAGGTAGTCGTCAGGCACAGGGATATCGAGCGCTGATGCCACAATATTTTCGTTTGGGGCTCCGCGCGTACTGGGTATGATAAAGGAGAAAAAAATGGTAGGGCTTGTAATAGTCAGCCATGGCGGGCTTGGCGCGGAACTTGTCAGGTGCGCCGAGATGATAGTCGGCAAGCAGGAGAATGTCGAGGCAGTGTCCATAGGCACCAGCGTGGATGTGGATACCGCACGCGAGGAAGTCGGCGCGGCCATAAAGAGGGTGCAGGCCGGCAGGGGCGTCCTGATACTTACCGATATGTTCGGAGGCACCCCGTCCAACCTCTCGCTGGCCTTCCTGGACGAAAACAACGTCGAGGTCGTGACCGGCATGAACCTGCCGATGCTGATAAAATTTGCGAGCCACAGGAAGGGCAAAGAGCTGAAGGACCTGGTAACAATCGTCCGCGAAGGCGGGATAAAGAGCATAATAGTCGCATCCGAGATGCTTGGGCAAAAAGTCAAGAAGTAGAAAGGGGAGTCTGATTCTTTTGGAGAAGGTCCTGAAAATACAAAACAAGCTCGGACTTCACGCGCGCGCTGCGGCGCTTTTCGTGCAGACCGCGAACAGATATGCTTCAAATGTCACCATCGAGAAAGACGGTGTGGAGGTTAACGGCAAGAGCATAATGGGCATAATGATGCTCGCCGCCGCCAAAGGCAACGAAGTAACGGTGCGCGCGGTGGGGCAGGACGAGCAGGAAGCCCTGGACACGATAGAGAAGCTTATTATTGACAAGTTCCACGAGGGGGCCTGAGGGTCGGATGATAAAATATAACGGCATAGGGGTTTCTTCCGGCATAGCCATAGGCAAGGCGTTCGTCATTGACCGGAACAGGATTCCCGTCACCCGGCTGAGCATCGCCGAGGACGAGGTGCCGTCAGAGCTCGTGCGCTTTAAAAACGCGGTCGCGACATCCAAAGACCAGCTGAAGGATATCCGTAAGAAGCTGTCCGCGGATTTCGGCGACGAGCACGGGTACATCCTCGATACCCATATGATGATACTCGACGACAAGATGCTGATCAACGGCACCGCCGAGATTATTAAGAACCAGCTCGTGAACTCCGAGTACGCCCTCAAAGAGGTTTTAAACCGCTTCATCAGCATATTCAACGCGATGGGTGACGCCTACCTCCGCGAGAGGAAGATAGATATCGAGCATGTCGGGGAGAGGGTGCTTCGCAACCTGTCCGGCAAGAAATTCGAGACCCTCTCGGATGTGCCGGAAGACGCCGTTGTCGTGGCGCACGACATCGCCCCGTCGGACACATTCCAGATGCGCCGCGACAATGTCCTGGCGTTCGTTACGGACATAGGCAGCAACACCTCTCATACCGCCATTATGGCCCGTTCGCTCGAACTTGCTGCGGTAGTCGGCCTTGAGAGCATAAGCAAGGACGTGAAGACCGGCGACTTTATAATAGTGGACGGCAACCAGGGCGTGGTCGTCGTCAACCCCGACCAGGACACTTTTATCGATTACCTCGACCGCCAGAGGCGGTTCAAGTATTTCGAAAAAGAACTGATAAAGATTTCGAAGCTCCCGGGCATGACGCTCGATGGCCGCGAGGTGCACCTTGCCGCCAATGTCGAGATACCGGAGGACATGGACTCCATACTTGACCACGGCGCAAAGGGCGTCGGGCTGTTCAGGACGGAGTTTCTGTTCCTGAACAGGCAGGAGATGCCTACCGAAGAGGAGCATTTTCAGGCCTGCAAGGCTATAGCGGAGAAAATGGACCCCTATACCGTGGTCGTAAGGACTTTCGACCTTGGCGGCGACAAGATACCCGTGCCTTTGCCGATAAAAGATGAGGTCAACCCTGCGCTCGGGCTTCGCGCAATCAGGTTCTCATTGATGAAGAAGGACATCTTCAAGGCCCAGTTGAGGGGGATACTCAGGGCTTCGGCCTTCGGCAACCTCAAGCTGATGTTCCCGATGATATCCGGCGTTTCCGAGATAAGGAAGGCCCAGGAGGTTGTCCAGGAAGCGATGCAGGAGCTTCGCGCCGAAAAGATACCGTTTAACGAGGATATTGATATCGGCGTCATGATAGAGGTGCCTTCCGCGGGGGTGACGGCGGATATTATCGCCAAGGAGGCCGCCTTCTTCAGCGTCGGCACGAATGACCTGATCCAGTATACCCTTGCAATCGACCGCACCAACGAGCATGTGGCGTACCTCTACGAGCCGCTGCACCCTGCCGTACTCAGGTTTTTGCACACTATTGTGGATGCCGGCCACAAAGCCGGTATACCCGTCGCTATGTGCGGCGAGATGGCGGGCGAGCCGCTGTATTCTTTGGTCTTGATGGGGCTTGGGTTCGACGAGCTATCCATGACCCCGTATTCGATACCGAGGATGAAGAAGATAATCAGGCAGTCGACCATGGCCGAAGCCGTCGAACTGGCTAAAAGAGCGCTCGAATTTGCCACGGCCGAGGAATCTCGCAATTTCGTGGTACAATATATGGCAGAGCGGTTCCCGGAAGACATATCTTCTGACGGCAAACTTCTTTACTAAGGTGAATTATGCGGGTTCTTGTCATTGAGGATGAATCCAAAGTAGCAAGCTTTATAAAAAAAGGCCTGCAGGAAGAGTCCTATGCGGTAGATGTCGCATCCGACGGCGAGGAGGGGTTGACCTACCTTAACAACAATACCTACGACGCCATGGTGCTGGACCTGATGCTGCCGAAAAAGAACGGCATCGAGGTCATGCGGGAGGTCCGGGCGATGAAGCTGAACGTCCCGGTCATCATGCTCACCGCGAGGGATACCCTTGCAGACA
>DASXVI010000175.1:0-1591 GCA_036504315.1 Nitrospirota bacterium | reverse complement strand
CTTCCCGTAAAAATCGGTTTTTAAACCAAAGCCGGGGCTTTCCGGCGGAAAATAGTCAAATGGAGGTAGTTTATTGATTTCGACCGCTGAATTTAAAAATGGGGCCAAGATTGAGATAGAGGGCGAGCCCTTTATTATTGTGGAGTTTCAGCATGTAAAGCCCGGCAAGGGCGGCGCGTTCGTCAGGACCAAGCTCAAGAGCCTCAAGAGCGGCAATATAATGGACCGCACCTATCGTTCAGGCGAAAAGCTCGATACGCCGAACCTTGAGGAAAAGACGATGCAGTACCTCTACGCCACCGGCGAGGAGTACCATTTCATGGATACCGAGAGCTACGAGCAGATTGCGCTCTCGGCGGCCCAGTTGGGCGACAGCGTGAAGTGGCTCAAGGAGAATATGAACCTCCAGATGCTTTATCACAACGGCAACCCTATAAACATCGAAGTACCGATGTTCCTGGAGTTAAAAGTTGTCCAGACCGACCCGGGCGTCAGGGGCGATACCGCTTCGGGCGGCAAGAAACCCGCAACCCTTGAAACCGGAGCCATCGTAATGGTCCCGCTTTATCTCGAAGAGGGCGAAGTCATCAAAGTAGACACAAGGACCAACGAGTACCTCGAAAGGGTCAAGTAAGCTGCGATTGGCCTCTCTAATTGGAGCGGATAATGAACCTTAAAGAAGTCAGAGAACTTATAGATATACTCAAAGACACCGATGTTTCGGAGTTCGAGCTTGAGAAGGCCGGCTCAAAGGTGCGCATAAAGAAGGGGGCGGTTGCCGCCGTCCACCATGCCGTCCTGCCTGCGCCCGTCCAACCGCTTGCGCCAGCCCAGGGTGCGCCGGCCGGCGCTCAGGCGGCCGAGGCTATGGAGGAATCGGCGAAGAAGAACATCGTCGTAGTCACCTCGCCGATAGTCGGCACGTTCTACCGCTCGCCGTCTCCCGAAGCCCCGATTTATGTCGAGGTCGGGGATGTCGTAAAGAAGGGCCAGATACTCTGCATCATCGAGGCCATGAAGCTGATGAACGAGATAGAGGCCGAGGTGAGCGGACGGGTAGTCGCGGCGATGGTAGAGAACGCACAGCCGGTCGAGTACGGCGAGGCGCTTTTCCAGATCGAGCCGATGCAATAACGCAGCCTTTCGCGGCCCGCCATTTGCGGGCCTTCTCCCGAAAAAGAGGACAGGCTTTGTTCAAGAAAATACTGATTGCCAACCGAGGCGAGATAGCCCTGAGGATTATAAGGGCCTGCAAGGAACTCGGCATAAAGACGGTCGCGGTGCACTCCACAGTGGACGCCGAATCGCTCCATGTCCGGTTTGCCGACGAGTCGATATGCATAGGCCCGGCGGACGCCGCCAACAGCTACCGGAACATACCGGCTATACTCTCCGCCGCCGAGATAACGGACTCCGAGGCGATACACCCCGGCTACGGCTTCCTGGCCGAGAACGCAAACTTTGCCGAGATGTGCGAGACCGCAGGCATAAAGTTTATCGGACCTACGCCTGACAACATCAAGCTGATGGGCGACAAGGCGCGCGCCAAGGAGACGATGGCCAAGGCAGGGGTCCCGGTAGTCCCCGGCAG
>DASXVI010000174.1:0-5654 GCA_036504315.1 Nitrospirota bacterium | reverse complement strand
GTAGACCGAAAGCCCGTTCTGGGCGAGGTCGGCCTCTAAGCCGTGCCCTACCGCCTCATGGACCATCGTGCCGCCAGCCTCGGACGACAGCACCACCGGCATGCTGCCGCCGGGGGCCTTCCTTGCCGTAAGCGCCTGAGTGGCCCGCTTCGCCGCCTTCTCGCCGATAAGCTCCGGCGGAGTCGTCCTAAAGATTTCCAGCCCTGCGTTGCCGCCTGCGGACTCGTACCCCGTCTGGACCGAGTTTTCATCCTTTGCGATGACATTCGCGGCGGCTACCGTGTAATGCCTCTGGTCCTTCGTGAGGAAGCCGTCGGATGAGGCAACCGTGATATCCTGCACGGTGTCGCGGTACATTACCATTACCTGCGACACGCGGGTATCGGCGGCCCTTGCCGCCCCGTCCATCGAGCGCACGAGGGCAAGTTTCCTGGCTATGTCCACTCCCTCCGGCGGCTCGGCAACCGAAAAATCGAAGACCGGCTTTTTCTGCCGGAGGTCGATTATGAGGTCGCGGCCATCCCCGTTTACCGCACGGGCGACCGAAGCCGCAAGGTCGAGCAGGGCCCGCTCGCTTATGTCGTTCGTATAAGCGTAGACGGACCTGAAACCGATGATTACGCGGATACCCGCGCCTATTTCCCGGCCCGATATTACCTTTTCGACTTTGCCGTCCTCAAGCGAGATGGCGACCGGGCGCGTTTCCTCTATAAAGAGGTCAGCGTAATCGCCGCCCTTTGCAAGAGCGGCGATTAAGATTTTGGAATAATCATCGAACAAGAAAGCCTCCGTGAAAAAATAAAGGGGAACAGTTACCTTGGCACCATTCCCCAATATTTTATCATAATTCCAATTCCAAGTAGAATTTACTTGGTCAGCTCTTCCGCAATCTGGACGGCGTTTAAGGCCGCGCCCTTGCGCAGGTTGTCCGAGACGACCCACAGGTTCAGGCCGTTCTCGATGGACTCGTCCTCGCGCACGCGGCCGACATAGGTCGCGTCCATCCCGGTCGCGTCGAGCGCAAGCGGGTAGAGGTTCTTCGAGGGGTCGTCGTACACGATTATGCCGGGGGCCGCAGACATCAGCGCCCTGGCCTCGTTGGCCGAGAGCTTCTTCTCGGTCTCGATGTTGACCGCTTCGGAATGACAGCGGAAGACCGGGACGCGCACGGTCGTCGCGGTAACTTTTATCGCAGGGTCGAGTATCTTGTGCGTTTCGTGGACCATCTTCATCTCTTCCTTCGTATAGCCGTTGTCGAGGAAGGAGTCGATGTGCGGGAGGCAGTTGAACGCAATCTGGTGCGGGTATACCTTCTTCTGCGGCTCGCGGAAGTTCAGGATGTCGGTCGTCTGGTTCAGAAGTTCGTCCATCGCCTTCTTGCCGGTGCCGGAGACGGACTGGAAGGTCGTGACGACTACCCTCTTTATCTTCGCCGCGTCGTGCAACGGCTTGAGCGCGACCAGCATCTGGATGGTGGAGCAGTTCGGGTTCGCGATAATCCCCTTCGGGATGTCGGCAAGCGCCTCCGGGTTTACCTCCGGGACTACCAGCGGGCATTCCGGGTCCATCCGCCACGCGGAGGAGTTGTCTATCACGATGCATCCCGCGGCTGCCGCCGCCGGTGCGAACTCAAGGCTGCGGGTGGCTCCTGCCGAGAAGAGCGCGATATCTACCCCTTCGAACACATCCTTTGTCAGGGTGCGGACGATAAGCCTCTTGCCCTTGAACTCAAGCTCTTTGCCTTCGGAATTCGCTGACGCGAACGCGCGTATCTCGCTGATGGGGAAGTTCCTCTCGGCAAGTATCGAGAGCATCTCCTGCCCGACCGCGCCCGTCGCGCCTACAACCGCGACAACATATTTTTCTTTTTTCTTCAGCATCATCTCTTAAGCCTCTTTCACGAATTTGGCGACCATAGAGCCGACCTGGTCGGTGCCCATGCCCATCTTGCCTGCGGCAAGGCTGTCCATATTTGCAATGGCCTTGACGACGGATTTCTCAATCCAGCCCGCGGCCTTCTTCTCGCCCAAGTGCTCCAGCATCATCTGTCCGGCGCATATCGCGGCCAGCGGGTTGATGACATTGAGCCCGGTATACTTCGGGGCGGAGCCGCCTATCGGCTCGAACATCGAGACTCCGGCCGGGTTGATGTTGCCGCCTGCGGCGATGCCCATGCCTCCCTGCGTCATCGCGCCCAGGTCCGTTATGATATCGCCGAACATGTTGTCGGTCACGATGACATCGAACCACTCCGGGTTCTTCACCATCCACATCGTGGTCGCATCGACATGCGCGTAGTCGGTCTGGATGCCCTTGTACTCACGCGCAACCTCGTAGAACGCCCTCTCCCAGAGGTCGAACGCAAAGGTTAAGACATTGGTCTTGCCGCAGAGAGTTATCTTCTTGCGGCCGTTCTTTTTTGCATACTCAAAAGCGTAGCGGATGCAGCGCTCTACCCCTTTGCGGGTGTTGATGGATTCCTGTATCGCGACCTCGTCCTGCGTGCCCTTCTTCAACACTCCGCCCGCGCCCGCGTACAGGCCTTCGGTGTTCTCGCGGACGACGACATAATCGATATGCTCAGGCCCCTTGTCCTTCAGCGGCGTCTCGACGCCGGGAAAGAGCTTTATGGGGCGGAGGTTGACATAGAGGTCAAGCGCGAAGCGCGTCTTTAAGAGGATGCCCTTCTCGAGTATGCCGGGCGCGACATCCGGGTGGCCGATGGCCCCGAGCAGGACGGCGTCAAACGCCCGCAGCGCGTCTATTTCCTTGTCGGATATTGTCTCGCCGGTCCTCTTGTACCTCTCGCCGCCGAAATCGAACTTCTTGAAAGAGAGCGAAAAGCCGCCCCTCTTCGCAGCCGCTTTAACAACCTTGACGGCCTCCGCCACAACCTCCGGGCCTGTGCCGTCGCCGCCTATCAATGCAATCTTGTATTCCTTCGCCATCTTAAAACTATCTCCCTTCGTGTGCTTATGTAAATATATTGAACCCAGATGATTCCCCTCACCCTATAGTCCCTCTCCCGGAAGGAGAGGGACATCCATAGAATCCCCCTCGCCTCACGGGAGAGGGGCAGGGGTGAGGGCTTGCCTTTACGCTATCTTGTTCTTTACCCAGGCCATCAGGCCGCCGGAGGAGATAAGCTCCTGCATGAACGGCGGGATCGGCTTGGCCTGGTACGACTTCTTTGTCGTTATGTTCCTTATCGTGCCGGTCTCGGCATCGACCTCCACCGTGTCTCCCTCAGTGATGCCATCTATGGCCTCCGGGCATTCGAATATTGGAAGGCCCATGTTGAAGGAGTTGCGGTAGAATATCCGCGCAAAGCTCTTGGCCACCACGCAGGAAACGCCTGCGGTCTTTATCGCAATCGGGGCGTGCTCGCGCGAGCTTCCGCATCCGAAGTTTTTGTCCGCGACGATGATGTCGCCCTTCTTCATCTTCTTCATGAAGTCCGGGGTCTTGGAATCCTCCATACAGTGCTTCGCAAGCTCCGCCGGGTCCGAGGTATTCAGGTATCTTGCCGGTATAATTGCATCGGTATCAATGTCCGCGCCGAACATCCATGCCTTGCCTTTTAATTTCATAAGACTGCTCCTTTCAAAACCTTTGAACCACAGAGACACGGAGGCACAGAGAAAAAACACTGAGAAAACGCAAAACCGAAAGATTAATTTCTTGGTTTTAAACCCAAAAATAGGTTTATGCCTTCCTCTTTTTTCTCCTGTTTTCCTCCGTGTCTCCGTGCCTCTGTGGTGAATGTTTTTTTAATTCAGTTCTTCCGGGCTGCCTATCCTGCCGAGTATTGCAGAGGCTGCCGCGATTGCCGGGTTCGATAAATACACTTCGGACTCGGGATGGCCCATGCGGCCGACGAAGTTCCTGTTCGTGGTGGCGATTGCCTTCTCGCCCTTCGCGAGGATGCCCATATGTCCGCCCAGGCAAGGGCCGCAGGTCGGGGTGGATACCGCAGCCTGTGCGTCCACGAATATGCTGAACAGGCCTTCCTTCATCGCCTGCTTGTATATCTCCTGCGTCGCCGGGATGATTATCAGGCGGACATCCGGGTGGACCTTCCTGCCCTTCAACACCTTCGCCGCGATGCGCAGGTCCTCAATCCTGCCGTTGGTGCACGAGCCTATGATGCTCTGGTCTATCCTGATATGACCCAGCTCGCTGACGCCCCTCGTGTTCTCCGGCAGGTGAGGACAAGCGACCATCGGCTCGAGCTTCGAGCAGTCGAATTCATAGACTGCGGAGTATTCAGCCTTCTTGTCGGACTTGTAATATTTCGGCCTGCGCTTGGCGCGGCCCGTCTCGTAGTCCTTCGTAACATCGTCGCCCGCGATGATGCCGTTCTTCCCGCCCGCCTCGATAGCCATGTTGGCCATGGTCAGACGGCCCGACATATCCAGCCTCTCGACGGCCTCGCCGGTGAACTCCATCGCCTTGTAAAGCGCCCCGTCCACGCCTATCCTGCCGATTGTCGCGAGAATTAGATCCTTGCCCGAAACCCACTTCTTCAGCTTGCCGGTGTAAATGAACTTGATGGACTCCGGCACCTTGAACCATATCTCGCCGGTAATCATAGCGGCCGCTACATCCGTGCTGCCGACGCCCGTGGCGAATGCGCCCAGGCCGCCGTATGTGCAGGTGTGCGAGTCCGCGCCAATCACCACATCGCCCGGCACGACTATCCCCTGCTCCGGCAGAAGCGCGTGCTCGACGCCCATCCGCCCGACCTCGAAGTAATTGGTGAGCTTGTGCTCCTTGGCGAACTCCCTGAGCATCTTCGCCTGCTCGGCGGAGTTGATGTCCTTGTTCGGCGTGAAGTGGTCCGGCACGAGGCATATCCTCGTCTTGTCGAACACCTTCTTTGCGCCCACGCGGCGGAACTCGTTGATGGCTATCGGCGCGGTTATATCGTTCGCCAGCACCACATCCACCTTCGCGTTTATCAACTCGCCCGGAACGACTTCCTTCTTTCCGCAGTGGTCCGCAAGTATCTTCTCCGTAATCGTCATCGGCATTGCTCTTATCTCCTTATGTAGTACGGTCTGCTCGTAGTTTTACTTAAAATCCTTCTAACTGCTTAAAGGGGTTGAGTTTACCATTACTCGCACATCTTTTCAACCGTTTTTTCGCCCCTTTTTGCAATGGAAACCAGCTTATTTAAAGCATTTACATAGGCCTTGGCCGAGGCGATTACTATGTCGGTGTCCGAGCCGGAGCCCATGACCGTCTTGCCGTCCTCGCGCACCCGCACCACGACCTCGCCCTGGGCGTCCGTGCCTCCCGTAATGGCCTTCACCTCGTAGGCAAGCACGGTGCTTCTGGTCTTCGTAATCCCGGCGATGGCATGGAGCGCGGCGTCAACCGGGCCGTCCCCGTTTGCCGATGTCGAGACCTCTACGCCCTCGACCAGCAAAACCACGTCTGCCTTGGGTTTGCTGTCCGTGCCGCTCTGGGCGAACAGGCTCTTCAGCTCATATACATCGCCGATGCGGTGGATTTCCTCCGCCACCAGCGCCTCGATATCCTCGTCGAATATCTCCTTCTTCTGGTCGGCCAGTTTCTTGAAGCGGTCAAAGACCTTGTTCAGCTCATCGTCGGACAGGGAAAAGCCCATATCGACCAGCTTGTCCTTCAGG
>DASXVI010000173.1:0-3965 GCA_036504315.1 Nitrospirota bacterium | reverse complement strand
GGGATAATAGTATGTGCCCATCCCGTCCGTTGCGGTAGGTGACGGTATTGATTTGCCCGTGCCGACCATATCTGGCACATTTTGGAAACTCACGCCCTTGGGGTAGGATGTAGTTTCCCCGGCGGGGGTAACCCACTGGTGCGGCGTCCCGTCGCTAATCCACGGGGTGAAGCCGCCGTGGAGGTGGATGTTTGCCCGGTTCTGGGAGTAGTTCATGGGATTGGCAGCCATCCCCAACGGACCCATGCCAGCGCCCATTACCGTGGTGTCTACCGGCAGGAACAGGTTGCCGGACAGTCCCGTGGGGAGCAGGTTGGTGAACTTTAGACGCACCGGCCGGTCGCGTTTGGCGATAATCAGCGGCCCGAGATACTGGTTCACGCCCCGGACAGTGGAATCCGTAGTATTGGCCTGCGCATACCCGCGTAGAGTGGTCCCTGCGGCCGGCAGGTCGGAGTGCAACTGCTGATGGTATTCCTTCAGGGTAAGCTCATAATAATCTGAACCGGGGTATGTCGCTGTATCCGGGATTGCCACGGGGATATATTGCCCGAGTTTATTCCTGTTCGCATAACCCAGACCGGGCAGCGTGTCAACGAACTTTCTGAGGACAGGGCTGTTGGCAAAGTTGGGCTTTGTGTAGTCGACCGCAGGGTTGAACCCCATCTGGTTTGCCGCCGCCAAAGGCGCTGCCACTGCCGTTGCATTTGCAACCGCAGCCGCAGAATTTTTGCTTTTGGGTTTTCGTGCTTTTATTGCCGAGTCAAGAAAATCACCGGCCTCTTTCCTTTTTTGCTGGTAGGTCTGTTTCTGAGGTGTGGCGGCTTTGCCGTCTGATGACAGGTCCTTGTCTGCATGGGCCATTGGCAGCCAGGGGATGGTCGCAAAGGCCATTGCAGAAAGGAATAAAATGAATTTTTTGTGAATATGCATTATACCCCCTTGAAAGTGTCTAAGAGAATCCGGTTTATTTGGGTACTTATGATGGTATGCGCACTTGTGGTAACGAGAACTTATTCGAAAAAATCTGGGATGAAAAGTCTTGGAAGTTGGTTCTGGAAATGATTCTTTATAGAATACAATCTGGAAGGGCTCTGTTTCTTGACTTTATCATAATTCCATAAACTGTCAAATACAGGTTCGCAAGGGGGAACAAAAAAACCCGCCGGGTGGCGGGTCTTGAATTCTTCTATCTGGCGGGTCGAATTACTTGACGACTGCGCCGGAACGGATGCAGCGGGTGCAGATAAGGGCCTTCTTGGTGTTGCTGCCGTCAGCGACGCGAATGCTCTGAAGGTTGGCCTTGAATACCCTGTGGCTCTTGTTGTTGGCGTGGCTGACCTTGTTGCCGGTCCCATGAGTCTTACCGCAAATTTCACATGCCCTGGCCATCGTAAATCCTCCGTCTATTTCAATAGATAAATGTAATTGCTTTCAAAGAAGGCGTATGTTAGCATTCCGAAAGTCTTTTGGCAAGAAAAAAACATAAAAAATGCGTAAACCGGCTTTGAGCCTCCCATGACCCCCGATAACGGAACCATCCATAGGGCTGCACGCCCGGAAGACTTAAGCCTCGACATCCAGTACGCCAAGGGTGTCGGCCCCCGGCGCGCGGAGCTGCTCGGCAAGCTCGGCATAAAGACCATCCGGGACGCGCTCCTTTATTTTCCATACAGATACGAAGACCGGGGCAACCTCAAAAAGATTTCCCGCGTCCAGTTCGGCCAGAAAGAGACCGTGATGGGCGAGGTCGTCTCCGCCGAGGTCGTTACCACCGCTCGCCGGAATGTCAAGATATTCGAGCTAACCGTCCGCGACGCAAGCGGCCCGATTACAGGGATATGGTTTAACCAGCCGTTCATGCAGAGGCAGTTTGAAAAAGGCCGGACGGTAGTAATGCACGGGCTTGTCCGGCCCGACCAGTACAAAGGCTACAGGCCGGTGATGGACAACCCGGAGTACGAGGTAATAGAGGCCGCCATTGATTCCGGCGGTGGCGAGACCATCCACGCGGGCCGCATCGTCCCGATATACAAGGCGACGGCGGGGATATCCGTCCGCACGCTCCGTACTATATTAAAGGGGATAGTCGATTCCTATTCGGGCGGCCTGGCCGAGTTCCTGCCGGACGAGTACCTGACCCGCTTCAAGATACCTGGATTTGCCGACGCCGTCCGGGAGGTGCACTTCCCCGAGGCCGAGCATGACGCGGAAGTCCTGTCCAACCAGCAGAGCCGGGCGCACAAACGCCTGATATTTGACGAGTTCCTGCTTTTAGAGCTGGGCCTTGCCCTGATAAAGCAGGGGAGGGTGGTCGAGCTCGACGGAGTAAGCCTCAAATCCGACGGCAGGCTCGCCGAGGAGTTCTTCAGGACGCTCCCGTTTGAGCTGACCGCCGCCCAGAAGAAGGTCATCGGCGAGATTTGGTCGGACATGGACAGGACCGCCCCGATGAACCGGCTCCTGCAGGGGGATGTCGGGAGCGGCAAGACGGTCGTCGCGCTTTCCGCTATTCTGAAAGCGGCGGAAGCCGGATACCAGTCCGCGTTGATGGCCCCGACCGAGATACTGGCCGAACAGCACTACCGGAGCCTGAATAAAATGCTGGAACCGGTTGGGCTTAGGGCCGCGCTCCTGACAAGTTCGTTGAAGAAAAAAGACAAAGAGGCCGCCCTGCAAGAGATTTCCGAGGGCCGCGTCCAGCTTGCCGTCGGGACGCATTCTCTCATCCAGGAAGGCGTGGCCTTTGACAAGCTTGGGCTTGTGGTGATTGACGAGCAGCACCGCTTTGGCGTGATGCAGAGGGCGACCCTGAGCGGCAAGGGGATAAACCCGCACACGCTGGTTATGACCGCGACGCCCATCCCAAGGACCCTTGCCATGACGGTATACGGCGACCTCGATGTCTCGGTGATAGACAGTCTCCCGGCCGGCCGCAAAAAAATACTGACCAAACTGTTCGACGACAAGGCCCGGGCCGAGGCCTACCGGCTGGTGAAAAGCGAGCTCGACGCCGGGCGGCAGGCTTATGTCGTTTACCCGCTCGTCCAGGAGTCCGAGAAATCCGACCTGAAGGCCGCAAAAGAAGGGGCGGAAAAGCTCGCCGGGCTATTTAAGGGGTGCACAGTCGGGCTTGTGCATGGTAAAATGAAACCTTCCGAGAAGGAGTCGGTTATGACCGGCTTCCGCAACGGCGAGGTCGGCCTGCTCGTCGCGACTACCGTGGTAGAGGTCGGGGTGGATGTGCCGAACGCGACGGTGATGCTCATCGAGCACGCGGAGCGGTTCGGGCTTGCCCAGTTGCACCAGCTTCGGGGCAGGGTGGGCCGCTCTACGCACCAGTCGTTCTGCGTCCTGCTTGCAAGCGGGTATTCCGAGACCTCGCGCGACCGGCTTTCGGCGATGCTCAAAAGCACGAGCGGGTTCGACATCGCGGAGGAAGACCTCCGGCTTCGCGGCCCCGGCGAGTTCATGGGCACGAAGCAGTCGGGCCTGCCGGAACTGACGCTCGGCAACATTATAAGAGATGTAAAGATTCTTACCACGGCGCGGGACGAAGCCTTTGGTATAATAAATGGGGACCCGGATTTGAGCAAACCCGTCCACGCGCGGCTGAAGGCGGCGCTTGCCGGGAAATGGCAGGAAAAGCTGAGGTTTATTAAGGTCGGGTAGAAATAGCCCCCAGCCCCCGGCATGCTCAGGCGCATCGCCCTTTGTTCATCTTCGGTGCCTTCGGCACCGCAAGGTGGCCTCCCCCGCAGGTGGGGAGGGGAGATTGGCGGGAGGTGTTGCCCGGAAAAAGTCATCCCCGCGAAGGCGGGGATCCAGAGGCTTTGGATTAGTAACTGGAGAGCAAATGATATTTTGGGACAGGGTAAAGAAAAGCCTGGATAACGGCGTCGCGCAGGTGGTCAGGGTCTCGAAGACCTTGTCCGAGAGGGCGAAGATAGAGGCGGCCATCACCT
>DASXVI010000172.1:0-3511 GCA_036504315.1 Nitrospirota bacterium | reverse complement strand
CAAGGTCAGGCGGGAATGTTTGCAGCCTGCGGGAACGCTTTCAGCCGGGTCGAAACATTCGCCCGGTCGTTCGTCAGTAAGCCATACTTCGAGTTTCACCCTCGTATGCCTGACTGTCGAATCTCCCGTTCTCAGGGGTTTCGTCCCTCTGAAATCATTCCCTCGGGCTGTTCTATTTTCCGATTATTTTCTTGAACAGCTCAACCGCCTCAAGCGCGTCCCGCGAGCAGCCCGCCGCGCCGACGCTCTCGGCGTAGGCTTCCGTCACTACCGCGCCTCCGAGCACGACAGGCACGGTCATCCCGCGCGCATCCCGCTCCTTTATCACTTCCTCCATCTGCGTCATCGTCGTAGTCATCAGGGCTGACAACCCGATTACATCCGCCTTCGCCTCCGCCGCCGCGTCGAGTATCGCTTCCTTGGTAACATTCTTTCCGAGGTCTACTACCTTTATCCCGTGGTTCTCGAGGAGCGTGGAGAGTATGTTCTTGCCGATGTCGTGGACATCTCCGAAAACAGTCGCGATTACCACCGTGCCGATATATTCAACAGACCCGGCATCCATCGACTCCTTCAGCTTCGCAAACGCCGCCTTCATCGCCTCGGCCGACTGCATAACTTGTGGCAGGAAGAACTCCTTGGCCTCATATAGCTTGCCGACCTCGGTAAGCGCCGGGATAAGACAGCCGTTGCCGACCTCCATCGGGCTTTTCCCTGCGGCCAGCGCCTCGGACACGAGCGGGACTATGCCCTCCCTGTCGCCGTTTATCACCGCCGCCCGGAGCTTTTCCTCAAGGGTCAGTTCGCGCTCTATTGCCGCAGTACGCGGTTTGTCGGCCGAGCCGGGGGCCTTCGCCCTCTGGGCCGCGATATATGCCTCGGCCCGCTTGTCCCGGCCCGTCAAAACGGCGGACGCGGCCATCGCATCGGTTATGCGGGTGTCATATGAGTTGACCATTGCGGCGTCCAGCCCAGCCCCAAGCGCCATGGCAAGATAGGTTGAATTTATCAGCGGTCTGTTAGGCAGGCCGAAAGATATATTGCTCACGCCAAGGGATGTGGAGAGGCCCAAGTCTTCACGGATAATCCTGACCGCCTTCAGCGTCTCTACGGCCTGGTCCTGCTCCGCGCTCGCGGTCATCACGAGGCAGTCTATTATCAGGTCCTCTTTGGGTATCCCGTACGACTCGCAGGCCGCAAGTATCCGCCTGGCAATCGCAACTCTTGCCTCTGCGGTGGCGGGCACGCCCGTCTCGTCGATAGTTAGGCCGACCACCGCCGCGCCGTACTTCTTTACCAGCGGGAGTATGGTCCCAAGCCTGTCGGCGTCGCCTGTGACGGAGTTGACGAGCGGCTTGCCGCCGGTCTCCTTCAGGGCGGCCTCGATGGCCTTCGGGTCTGTCGAATCTATAACAACCGGCAGGTCGGTTGACTCCTCGACCGCGCGGACGACCTTCGGCATAAGCGCCTTCTCGTCCCCGCCCGGCAGGCCGACATTTATATCTATCAGGAGCGCGCCCGCCTCGGTCTGGCCCTTGGCCTCGCGCTTCACCATCGTCAGCTTGCCCTCGGCAAGCTCGGCAGATAAGTCTTTGCGTCCGGTCGGGTTTATCCGCTCACCTATTATTGCCGGGGCGCATCCAGGGCCTACATGGACAAGCCTCGTCCGGGAGGCGAACCTGGTTATGCCGTCCTCAGGCCTGGGGCTAAGCGTCCTTGCGCCGGACTTCTTTACCCTCTCAGCCATCGCGGCGGTATGGGCAGGGTTGCTTCCGCAGCATGAGCCGAGCATCCCGATGCCGAGCGCGATAAACTTGTCGGCATAGTCCGCGAGGACTTCGGGGCCGTCCGGGAAGACGGTCTTGCCGTCCACCAGCACCGGCAGGCCCGCGTTCGGCTGGAACACCAGCGGCACGCGCGCAATCTTCTTCATAACCTTTGCCGCTTCCAGCAGGCCTTCAGGCCCGAGCGAGCAGTTCGCGCCGATAACATCCGCGCCCGCGGCCTCGAGTATCGCGATAGCCGCGTCCGGTGGAGTGCCCATCAGCGAACGGAGGTTTTGCTGGAATGTCATGGTAGCGATTACAGGGAGCTTCGTTGCGGCCTTGGCGGCAATGACCGCAGCGCGGGCCTCTTTTATGTCGGACATGGTCTCGACCAGGATGCAGTCGGCACCGGCGGCCTCAAGTGCGCGCGCCTGTTCGGCGAATATCTCGACCGCCTGGTCGAAGGACATCTCGCCTATCGGCTGGAGGAACATACCTGTCGGGCCCATGTCGCCCATGACGAACATTTCGCGGCCGGTTTCAGCCGCAGCTTTCTTCGCTATCTCGACGGCCTTTCCGTTCAACTCGGCCAGCCTGCCCTCGAGGCCGTACTCGGCCAGCTTGGGGCGGCTGCCGCCGAAGGTGTTGGTCGTCAGTACATCCGCGCCTGCGGCAGCGTATTTCCTGTGGACAGAAAGGACGATATCCGGGCCGGAGGCGTTAAGCTCCTCCGGGCAGGAACCGGGCTTCATCCCGGCCTCCTGGAGCATCGTACCCATCGCGCCGTCTATAAGGAGCACCCGCTCCCGTATCTTCTCAAGCATCCTGTTCAAAAAAGCCTCGCTTGTCATTTGTCATGCCGCGGGAAATACGCGGACTTAAGGGCCGCCGGGAAACTTCTGGCGCCGAGCCTCAAGATAAAGAAAACCTATGAAAACATAGGGGGTTGCATCGTGAATGATACTATAGTAGCCCCCTTTATGCAATAAAAAAAGACTTGAGAAAATAAAGGAAACAGCTTATGATAGCAAGACTAATCGAATACTTATAAGGAGTTGCATGGGTCGCGAAGAGATAAACAAATCGGTTAAAAAGACGTTCCTCGCCGGGCTGTTCGTTACATTTCCCCTTGTCCTGTCTACACTTGCAGTGGTCTGGCTGTTCAACCTGCTGGACGGGATGCTCGGGCATATGCTCGACAGGTTCATAGGGAAACACTATCCGGGCCTTGCGATAGCGCTGTCTATCGTCGGGATATACGGCATAGGCATAATAGCCACCACGATGCTGGGCAAACGGGTAATCATCTCGCTCGAATCGATGGCGCTGAGGCTCCCGATATTCAAGAGCATCTACAGTACATTCAAACAGCTTGGCGATGCGTTCTCCCCGGAAAACCGGGGCGCATTCAAGAAGTTCGTCATCGTGGAATACCCCAGAAAAGGGATGCATTCGTTTGGGTTCCTTACCAAACAGTGCATACTCCGAAATGACAACGGGACGGAAGAAAGCTATAATACAGTGTATATCCCCACCAATAACCTCTACCTCGGAGATGTGACCTTGTTCAAGGAAAGCGAGGTCACCTATACAGACCTCAGCATCGAGGACGGCATAAAGATACTCCTTTCGGCAGGAATCGCCGCGCCGAACTTTATAAACAAGCAGGTTTGCGGCCCGGACGAAGTTGAAACCCTCGCCAGCCTGACTCCTTCCGATGCCGCCTCCAAAACGGAGGCCTCGGC
>DASXVI010000171.1:0-13525 GCA_036504315.1 Nitrospirota bacterium | reverse complement strand
GAACATATTGTCGTCGAGCCTGACCTCCCGCTCCGCAGTACTGCCCATCTGGGCATATTTTGCTCCGACCTCCTGGAAATTTCCGCCCCTTGATATTTCATTAAGCGCCTTCTGGGCCTTTTCCTGCGTATCGCAGAGGACCACATCCACTTTGAATACCACCGTGTCTGCCGGCCTCAGCGCATTTATTTCTTCGTCGGTGACGGTTATCTTGGAGGCAACATCCCTCTCAAGGTATCTGGGCAGGGCCTCGGCGGTAAACTCCTCCCGCTTCGAGTACGCCATCGGGTCGCCGACAAGACCCGCTTTCAGGGCAAGCTCGGAAACCAGCTTGCGGTTGATGAGCAGCGTGAGCGCATCTTCCGGTTTATCCTCTTCGACCATGCTTCGTATCGCCTTGAAATCTTCTACGGTTATAGAAGAACCGTTGACTGTTGCAAGGATATCCGGCGGAAGTTTCGGCCCTGTGGCTTTGCATCCGTTAAACAAAATGGACGACGCAGCCAAGGCCGCGAAAAGCGATACCGCAAGCAACTTCCGGCCTCTATAAATAGAACCGGCACCCTTTGCAAAACACTCTTTTCTCAATTTATTTTCCTCCCTTTACAGCCATATTCATAATTTGCGGATAAACTGTGTTATATTACAGGAATTAACCTGCCAAGTCAAATGGTCATTGGTCTGGACGGCCCCCTGGAAGCAGGCTACGGGGCGGCGGCGGCGCTTGAAAGCCTCTCTAAATTTGCCTGCCCCAAAGGCGTATCCACCCCTTCTCCCGATGCCAGATAACCTCTCCATGCCTCAGCGGCCCCGGCCTTGTTGCCCAGAACCTCTCGAAGCCTGGCAAGCCTCATCCAGGCTTGGGCATATCCGCCGTTCAGCGAGATGGCCGCGGTAAGAGAGACTTCGGCATCGCGAGGCATACCGGCCTTTTCGTAATACTCCGCATAAGCGAGATATAAATCCGGGTTCTTTCGCGTCACCGCCAGGCCGCGGTCGAACAAAGCCCGCGCACGCTCCAACTCCCCATATCCGAGGTATATCCTCCCTATACCTGCATTCGCCCAGACAAGTTCTTCCCCGGCGGCGGCGGCCCTGTCAAGCATCGAGAAAATTTCTTCCCTGGGCCTGCCCTTTACCCGGAGGTCGCGCGCCCACGAGAAGTAATATATTGCCGCAAGTTGGCGCGAATGAAAATCCATATCCCTGATTTTTGTGTCGTCGACCCTGAAATTATAGAAGCGCCATGCGTCGTTCGGACGCGAGAATGCAGAAGGATCCCTGTTTAAAACTCCGGCTGGCTCCATGGCATTCCCGTCCACCTCATCCCGCGTGTAATAGACCGGCCGCGTCTTGTCTGCCAAATACTTTCCGGCCTCGTCCCATGGGGGTAGCGCGGTGTTTTTCGGGCAGAATATAAGCGCATCCGGCCTCGCCGACTCTACATTCTGCATATACGAGCTCAAGAAGGCCTCGTTGTCGCCCTCGGCAAGCAGTATACCGTCCGCCTCTATAGTCCGCATGATAGCAGTGGCATAATCGTGCGCCGTAAAATCTCGGCTCGCATCGCAGGCCGCGTAATTTGACACCATAAAAAATATGGGAAAAAGCATCCACGCCCAGTTCAGCCGGCCATATTTGCCAGCCAGCCTGACGGACAACCATGATGCTCCTAAAGCGGCAAGCAGGGAAATTAACGCGAGCGCGGGAAGGAAGAATTTATCAATCAAGGGCTGGAAATTATACACGCCAGGCGAGGGAATGCGGTAAAAAGACACACAACAGACCGTAAACATTAGCAGGGCAATATAATATGACTGGCCCTTGTCCCGCCGGTAAGCATCCCACAACCCAAACGCTGCAAGCGGCAGGAACAACCACGCGCGTTCCTTGACAAGCAGATTAAGAAGATAAACGGCCTTCTCCTGCTCATATCCCTTTAACACAAGGAAAATGGAAATCAGCAGGGTAAGGCATGCGGCCGCGACGGCCAAGGCTTTGTTCGCGGGGGTTTTCTTCCGTTTGAAAAACGCGATTATAATCACGATAAGCGCTGCTGCCACAGTGAAAATTACTCCCGTCTTCGCACTGAATATTTCACGCCCGATTGCTCCAAGGTCTCCATAGGAGCTTCTTGTCATGTGCGCGAGAAACCTGGCCGGAGTGGACGGGTCCCCCCAGTTTACCGGCGGGTGCGCGTTTGCCCGGACATATAAATAGAAGAACGGCGTCAGCCCCAATGCAAACATGCCAGCGGATACCGAAGCCCTCTTAATGCCCCATTTTCCGGGCGTTGCATACAGAAGGCCGAACAATAGCGCCGGTACAAATATAACCCCGCCGTAATGGCCCGCGATAGACAACCCCGCAAGGAGGCAGGAGAGGTACATATGCCTCTCGTCGTGTTCTTTGGCAGCTTTCAAGGCAAAATATGCGGACGACAGGCTCAAAAATACCTGGAGCGGATAGACCTCCGCATAAAGGGCCTGGGACCATGCAATGCCCGTGAACGCGAATGCAAGCGAGACCGCCGCAGACGGGATGGCCGACAGTGGTCCGGCAAGATAAACCGACGCTCTGAATATCAGGGCCGCAATCATCGAACATAGAACCGCCGACATGAGGTTAATGCGGCTGGCGACATCGCCTATGGGCATGAATGCAACTGCTTTGGCAAGCATGGAATACAAAGGGTAACCGGGAGGATGCGGGATACCCAGCACGAACGCGGCCGCGACCAGCTCGCCGGAGTCGCCCGCATTGATGGCGGGAGACGCGGTAAGCAGGTAGACCGCGAAAGAGAACATAAAAACAGCTAACGCCGGGTACTTGTTCATCGTATGCTCATTCTAAACAAATCCTTCAGGCTAATCCATTAAAATCATTTAATATTTGAAAAAAAAAGGAGGGCCTTTCGGCCCTCCTTTCGTATGCCTTGCCGGCATTATTTTAGTACGCGTGGCAATCCTTGCACAGGTTGTCGAACTTGCCTGCGGTCGGGCCAGCGTTCTCGAGGATGACGCTCACGCCAGCCTTCGCGGTCTTGGCGGTATTGAATGTGCCGTTGTCCTGCCCAAGGTGCGGAGTATGGCAGGAGTCGCAGTCCATCGTGGTCGTGCTGCCAGCAACCGGGTACGGCAGGTTGGTAATGGTCGCGTAAGAACCCGCGCCGCTTAACAGATGGATGCTCGCCCTACCGGCATCTTTCGCCCTTGTGATGGTCCAGTTGGTCATCGGGTGCATACCAACCGGGGCTATGGTCGCGTCAACGACGTTGAAGTCGGAGACCGTACCAGCAACATCAAAGGCGACGCCCTTCTGGTTGTGGCAGGCAATGCAGAGGCCGGAACCCTGGCCTTCAGCCGCGCCCTGACCACCGCTCGAGCTGTCGTCCCTGTACCTCTGGAGAAGCAGGTTCTCCTTGTAGCCAGTTGTGCTGTCTATGGTGCCAACATAGCCGTTGCTGTACGCGCCGATGTTCCACCTTACGGAGTGACAGGACTCGCAGATCATGTTGGTACCGGCCGCATCCGTAGCCTTCTGGTGCGTGTCGGCTCCGCCATACTTCGAGAACGAGTTGATGCCAGGAGCGACAGTCCAGTTGCTCCTCTTGACGTTGATCGAGTTGGTCGGGCCGTTCATACCAGCGAAAGTGCCGATGTAATGCGACTTCGTGTGGTTCGCGCTCTTCGTCAGGTACGGGTTCGGGATTGTGCCAACGGCGACAACAGGGTCGTCCGTAGCGGCAACGCCGTGGCAAGTCGCGCACAGCTCGGAGTTCTGGTTCGCCGTAGCGGCGAACAGGAAGCTGAAGCCGTTGTGGGCTAAGCCGCCAGCGATACCGCCGGAGTGGCAGTTGGAACAGCCGATGGCCGAAGGTCCGCCCTGAGCTGCGGTCCAGTTGCCGTCATAGGAGTGGTGGCCAACCGGGGCCGCGTCCAGATGGCAAGCGGTACACCAGCTTACATTACCGAAGCCGGTCCTGCGGAGCTTGCCGACGCCGTTGATGGCATCGTTACCAGCTATGGCGCCGTGCGCGGAGTGGCAGGAGGTGCATATGATGTTGACACCGCCGCCAGTGGCCTTCGGCCAGTAGGTGGTGCCGTCGCTCGTCGTGCGCTCGTACTTCTGGGTGCCGTCCGGCATCGCGCCAATCCACCTGGAGACATCCGGGCCAGGGCGGCTGGTAAGGGTGTTGATCGGATGGTCGCCGGTGCCGGCCGCGCCGACGGAATTACCGCCCGCACCACCAGCATCCGGGCCGCCGTGGCAACCCTGGCAGAGAGCCGCGGTGCCGGCGCCGCCGGTGTTGTCAATCGCGAGCAAATACAGCGACTGTGAATCATTGGCCGTAGCGGCCGGGTTGTGTATCGCGTGGCAGGAGCCGCAGCCTATGTTGTTGCCGTCCTGCAGGTTCGAAGTGGCGGTCTCACCCTTGCCGCCGAGTACCCAAGGAACGGCCTTGTTCATCGCATCGGCCTTCTTGTTGAGGGCCGGGTCGACTGCCGCCCTGAAGTAGGTAGCGCCATTGCCTGCGTTGTCAGCATAGTTAACATTGACCGGGTGGGTCGAATGGGAAAGGAGATTCCAAGTGACTACGTTGGTCGCGCCAACATTCGTCGTATACCTGCCCTCATGGCAGTCCGCGCAGAAGCCGGAGGTGCCAGACCTGCCCGCTTCGGTCGTCGGACGCAGGAACGGCCTGAGGCCGGCCTGGTGCGGCTCGTGGCAGGAGGTACACTCGATCAAGTCTGCCTGAATCTGCTTGCCGGCAGTAACGTCGTCGGTGTACGGCTTGGCATTACCAGACGCCGTGAGGGTGTCGTGGATGTTGTTCTTCAGGGTCTTGACATTTCTGCCGTGAGAAGTTGCGGCATACGCATCTGCGGCCTGCGGGCTCGGAGCAGCATTGAACCCGTTACGGGCTGCCTGCAACGCACCGCCCTTGTGGCAAGTACCGCAGAGGATACCGACAGTAGAACCGGACCAGGTGGCGTCCAGGGTAATGGTCCTGACTTCGCGCCAGAGACGGGCTCCGGTACCGGCGGCGTGCGGGACATGGCAAACTTCGCACTGGCCATATGATACGTCGACGCTGCCAACGTAGTCATGCGGCGTGGCCTGGACCGCGGCCATGGCGGTACCTGCCGTGAGACAGGCTGCCATTGCTACGAGCATTAATAATTTCTTCATCATTCACTCCTTTTGGTTGTTAATACTGCACTATCCCGATAAAAAAACTGCAAAATGAATTACTCCCCCTTCTAATCCTCCTTCCTTAAGTTAAATGACCGATTTACGCAAAGTCACGCTGTTTCAATAAACTCGCTACTTAGGAACAATCTCCGTATAATTATCGGTAATCTGAAATACCGAAACACTATTGTTGTTGCCTTCGGAAATGTAAATGCGGTTGCCGCTGTCTATGGCTATGCCCCTCATATCCCCGACGGCCATAGGCCCGTCACCCTTGTCGTTGGCAAGCGCGTACAGGAATTTCCCATCTTCAGAAAATGCCTGGATATTTGGCGACATTCCCGATGAGACCAAGATATCCCCTGACTTGGCAGTGGCTATACCGGTAGGATAGGAGAGCTGTCCCGCGCTGGTACCTTTCGAACTTATGACGCCCTTGAACTCCCCGTTGGCGGTATAATCCTGAAGTCTTGCGTTCATAGTGTCAATGAATATCAGGTCCCCGCTCTTGGACAATGTAAGATGGGCTGTGCCATTGAAACCAAGTTTGGGCTTCCTTGAAGGCACTATGTCGAACGCGTGCTTGAACTTGCCGGGCTGCCCGCGATAAACCCTTATCGCGTTGCTGCCGGGGTCGCCAACATATAACTTGCCGTCCTCTGACATTACCACGCTGAAAGCCCTTGCGACAGAGCCCTTTTCAAGAACTTCAAGTTTTATGGTATCCAGCGGCTTCCCGCTGAAATCATAAACATATACATTAGCGCCAACATAATCCGGGACATAAATTTCGCCGTTTTTCCCGAGCGTCACGCAGGTGGGGGCCGTAAATCTATCCTTGCCGCCGACACCGTCCTTCTTTATATAGAACTGGAGTTCGCCCTTCAGGTTATAGACAAGGACAGAGCCCGTATCATAGCTGGCAACATATATATGCCCAATGGCCTCGTCCACGGCAACGTCCTGGGCGTTTTTGGGTACGAAATCCCTTTTCTCTTTCTCGCTGGCGTTTGCAAGCGGGATGCTGAAGAGGAACTTGGTAAGCCTCATCTTGGTTGCCGGTACTGCCTTGGCCTCTTCTTCCGCCTTCTTGGCAACGGACTTAGCCGGTATTGCGATAGCTACCTCGTTCGAGTATTTGGTTTCGTTGAACTGGTCGTCCACCGAAGTAACAACATAGTAGTAATTCTGGCCCGCCGCTACATCCTTGTCCGTAAAGGTGTCGCTGCTGGTGGAGCCCATTAGCGCGTAGCCCTTGCCCTTCTGGCTGGACCTGTAAATGTTGATGCCTATGAGGTTGCTGCCGACAGCGCCTTCCCAGCGTAAAGTCACCGTGGAAGTGCCGTCCGCCTGCTCCTTAACATGTCCGGCGATGAGCTTCGGCGCCTTGAGGGCAACGAAGACCTTCTCGGATGGGGTCTGGACTGAGAGCTGCTGGGAGGATTCAGAGTCCTTGCCTCCGACTACCGCCTTTATGATGTAATAAAGATTTTTGCCGCCGGGCACACCCTTGTCTATGTGGCGGTTGTTCTTGACGGTAGCGATAACCTTGCCCTCTTTGCCGACAACCTCGCTCCTGAATACCTTGTAATCAGTAGCGCCTTTGACGGCCTGCCACTGCAAAAGCACGTTTTTCTGCGCTAATTTGGGAAATCCGGCACTCCACTGCGGCCCATCGGCGTAAGATATTAACGGGAAGTTGAGCAAGAGAACCAAACCAAAAACAGCCCCAAAAATCCTGTGCATCAAATTACCCCCTGTAACCTTCAATCCAACCCTCCTGCTTTTTATGGTTTGCAAAAAAACCTTTGCCGGAGGGAGAATACACCATGTTCAAATCTTAGGTCAAGACTAATCTAATAATCTAATCGTTACTAATCAATGCAATAAGCATGCCTTTTCATTTTTTTCATGAAAAGCAAAAAGTTATAAGCTTGATTATTACTTAAGCTAATATTTCCATTTTTTACCATATTTTTCAATATGTTACAGGGTGGAAAGACCGGCTTGGCTTAAAGGTATATTATTGCTCCAATTTGAAAATTATTTATTTGTAGAGGTTTATATGGAAAATAGGAGCGACTGCTGAATTAATTATGAATTAAGGTGGAAAACAAGACTGATTTTCGTTCAATACCCTTAAAAAACTGATACTTTTTAAAACTAACCCTTTATAAATTTATTTAGGGAATTTTAATGTTTTTTTACAATATATAAACAAATATCAGATAGTCGGCTTTCTTTATCCGCCAAAATACCGTTATACCCGTCCTTTGAGCGTTCAAACCGCGCAAAAAACAGGAGGGGGCTGCGCGATTAAGCTCAGGATTTTTTCTTCTTGAGAGCCGTGAACCAGGCGTCGAATTCGGGGTTCCGCATGCCAAGTTTGACGGCAATATCATAAGCCCGCCCGGCCTCCTCCAGCCTGCCGAGGCTTGCCGCCTGTTGGGCCCACATCGCCGCCTCCCATGCGTAGATATCGAGTATGCCTTCTGCGGCAAAGGCGCGGTCGGTCGAGCCGTCCCAGCCGCCGCGGATTGTGTAGAAGTCCCATATGCGGCCAAGCGGAACAGGGGAATCCGCGGGAGGCGCCATATGAACGAGCCCCTGGGGCTTCACTCCCTCCCAGGGTACCTTCATCTGAAGGACTGTCGAGAAGTCGTAGTAGGTCGGGAAATATCTCGATATCACCAGCCTCAATATCGGCACATTCGTACTCACGCCCTCCAGGGTTGCCGGAGGCTGGAACATCAGGCCGTGCATTGAATTGAGCCGGTCCGCCGTCTGCCGCATATACCAGGGATACGAGAGCAGCTCCGTATGCGTAAAGAAGACATCTTCGCGGTAGCGCTCCATGCCCTGGAGATACCAGACCGGGAACACGGCGTTGTCGCCCCATGAAAAAAGCGCGCCGTCCTGTTTTACGGATTTAAGCGTGTTGGCCGCAAAGTCCTTCGCAAAGAAGTTCCGGCTGTTGTCTGCGGAGTGGAAGTTGATTACAAGCATCGCTGCCGCAGCCGCGGCACAGATGCCGCCGGCAACATACTGCGGTATTGCGCCTGCCTTTTTTCCCTTTAATGTTCCGAAAAAAACCGCCGAGGCAAAGAAGATGAAATATAACAGCGAGGGCACATAAAACTTGGACAGCAGCCCCATCTGCCTGATGGCCTCAGCCCGGTAAGTCAGCATATATATACCGCCGGTATACAGCAGACCGGATGCGGCGAGCATTATCGCGAATGCATTTCTGCGGGCCTTCGAGCAGGCGTAGGATATCACCGTCAGAAATGCCGCCGCGCCTGCCGCAAATGCCATGGGAGGAATGGACGCCTGGGACAATATCGCTTTCAGTGTATCAGCATACTCTGTCCATTTTATAACCCAGATGAAATTGGAAAGCGTGACCGGCTCGCCGACATTCAGGGCCGGGTATGCAGCCCCCCGGATGGGTATGTAGAGGTTTACCGAATACGCAAGCATAAAGAAGAAGGCCATGCAACAGACAACAACAGGCCTTTTGAAGTTGCCGCCGGCAAAGAGCGCGTATGCGGCAAAGGCCGGCAACACGAGTATTATGCTCTGGTGGTTGGCAAGGGTAAGGCCCATAAAGAACGATGCGGCATACAGGCCCCGGACATCTCCGCTTCTGTCATAGAAAAGAAGAAAAAGAAGGCTGGAGGAAAGCAGAAAAACATTCAGGGCGTATACCTCGGTAACCGCGGTAATACCCCAGAAAGGACCGAAAAGGGCGAAACAGGAAGCCGCTCCAACGGCAATGAAATTGCGGCCGGGCACGCCTTCGCCAAGCCTCGCGACAAGCAGGTACACAAGCAATACCGCAGCCGCGCCGAAGGCCGCAGAGAGCAGGTTTATCCTGTATGCAAAACTCCCGAATGGAAGGAACACAAAAATTTTACCAAGCAGGCAGAATACAGGATATGCCGGGGGGTGCGGTATGCCGAGGGAGGACGCGCCAAATATCAGCTCGCCGCTGTCCCAGAAGGTAACGCCCGGGGCGAGCGTACGCAGGTATAACGCGAACACGGACAAAAACAAGACCGGGCCGAAATAACGGCCCGGACTTTTAATCATGCTTTCGGAGACATCGCCGGACAAGCTTTTTTTGGGCATCAGTCCTACCGCTAAGGCCTCATCCTACAGGCTTTCGCAGAGCTCCTCGAGGGCCTTCTTATAAAACTCCAGGGCCTTGACCGTATCGCCCTTCTTCTCGTAAGCGCGGCCGAGTTCGAGGTGCGACCTCGCCGGACGCGGGTTTGATTTCAACGATTCGGATATAGTCTCAATGCCCTTGTCTATGTCGCCCGCGGCAACCATCGAAGCGCCGAGCCCGGCCCTTGCGTCGTTGTCCTTGGGGTTCA
Source organism: Nitrospirota bacterium (assembly GCA_036504315.1). Classification (GTDB taxonomy): domain Bacteria; phylum Nitrospirota; class JACRHJ01; order JACRHJ01; family JACRHJ01; genus DASXVI01. Next base: position 3,950 of record DASXVI010000171.1, on the reverse strand, counting down.
GTTCGACAGCCTTTGTAAAGCTTTCCTTGGCCTTTACGGCATCACCGAGTTTTAATAAAATGAAGCCGTACTTTACCCTGGCCGGACAGGATTCCGGGTCTGCCTCAACGGCCTTCGACAGCTCTTCGGCGGCCTTGTCATACTGCTTGCGCTCTATCAACCTCTGGGCAAGCAGCATACGGCGCGAGGCCTCCTTCTGGCCTTCGGTCAGTTTTTCTTTCTCGACCGGGTTTAAGGCTGCGTTTAACTGTTCCTGGTTTATCTCTCCCAGCGCAAGCCGGATATTTCCCTCGAGGGTCTCCTGATATTTCCTGTTGTGGCTGGGGACATGGAGTATCATCTTGCCGGTCTTGTCTATCACGCCGGTGGTCGGGTACAGGAAAGCGCCCCACTGGCCGTAAACCTTCCTGCCGTCGTCGAGCAGTATCGGGTATGTTATCTTGTTCTTTTCAACCACGTCCTTCAATTGGGCCTGCTCCCCCATCTCGGATACGACGGCGAGTACGCTGACGCCTCTTTTACCGAACTTGTCCTGGATCTTCTGGAGGTCGGCCATCGCCTTCTGGGAGGCATCCTGGTCTGGCTTTACGAACGCCACGACAACGACGCTGCCACCCTTAGCCGATAGAGAAACATCCCTGCCGGCGGTGTCTTTCAGCGTAAAATCGGGAGGTGTCTGGCCAGGCTCTACATTCCTGAATGCGATTGCCGTCGCGCTGCCGGCCGAAGATACGCAGAACAGCGTCGCCGCCGTTACGGCTATAATTGCGGTGCAAAACATTTCCTTGATCAGCATGGCTGTCAGCCTCCGGGGATAAAAGGATTTGACCGGTTTTAATTTAACACTGGTAAGTATGATTGTCCAATATTTTTTCAGCAGATTTTCAGGCCGGATTAAGAAAAACCCCGCCTTGGCGGGGTCGAACGAATTTCTTGCATATTTCACGCGGCTTTGAGACTTTCTTTGCTCTCTACCATGAACCCGGCAGTCTGCCAGTCCTTCAGGCCGCCTTCGTATTCCAGAACATTCTCATAGCCCATCTCGTGGAGAGTCTGGGCCGCATTCGAGCTGAGCTGGCATTCGAAACTGCCGCAATAAACGATAATATCCTGGTCTCTCGCGAAACTCTTGTCGGCTGTCATCGAAAGTTCCGGAAGCGGTATGGATATCGCGCCTTTAATGTGCGCCCTCTCGTAGTCTTCCTTGCTTCTCACGTCAATCAGCAAGGTCCTTCCGGGCATATCCCTGAGTTTGGCCCGGAGATCATCCCTTGTAATCGCCCTAATCATCAGGCACCTCCAATTTAATCTAATTATAACACAAAAAACGCCGTTTTTGCCCCTGGATGATTTATAGAAGCGTGTCAAGAGCCCGCTCCAGGTCTGCGATGTTCTCAAGGCAGGCGTCGGGCCTGAAACCCTCGTACTCCCCTTCCGGGCATCTGACGAGCACCATCTTCATGCCGGCCTTTTTTGCTCCGAAGAGGTCACGGAACGGGTTGTCGCCGATATATAACGCCTCTTCCGGTTTTACGCCCAACGCGTCCAGGGCAAGCCTGAAATAAGCAAGCTCGGGCTTCCTGTACCCGTAATCCGATGATATGAATGTGTGGTCGAAAAACCAGCCGAGCCGGAGCATCTCAATCTCCGGGTCCGTGTAGACCCTCTGCGCGTCCGAAACTATGGCCATCGGAAACCTGTCCCGAAGCCGCTCGAGCATCTGGAACACTCCCGGGTATGGGTCGAACGATTTGCGCGACAGGCTTCTGAACAGCCGGGCCGCATAAACCGGCAGGGTACGCTCCGCCTTGCCTTCGCCGAAGCGCGTGACCATCTCCCCGAAAACCGACAGGACATCCACATCCGGGTACTTCTCCCGGTTCCTGGCAAGCTGGGCCGATACCTCTCCGTGATAAAACCTCTCCAATGATTCGGGTTCTATGAATACTTTATTGTACGAAAGGAATTTGGAAAGCTCGACAAACACAAGCGGGTCGTGTTCATCCGTGCGGATGTTTATAAGCGTGCCGTACAGGTCGAATACAAGCGCCTTGACCATAATATTCCCTCTTTACACTCCAGCTTAAAAACTCCAGCTTAAAACCCCGGCAGGTTCAGTCCGCACTCCAGGCAGAGCGAGGCCTCGGATACAAGGGCCGCCCTGTGGCCCCGGCCAAGCCAACCGTTCCTCGCGATGCGCAGTTCGGTCAACGCCATGTAGAAAGGGTTCCTGAGGACGACCGCCCTGTAAGCCCGGCCTCCTCCGAAATGCGAAGCATACTCGAAGAGAAAATGCCCGATATAATCCTCGGCCGCGTACTTGTTCCCCGTCCTCCAGAGGAACGCGTGCTTGAGTTCGCCGCAGACCATCCCCACATCGAACATCCGGTCTCCGGCGCGCATCCGCTCTAAGTCAATTGCGACGACTCCGTCGGCCTTCGGGAATATGAAATTGGTCGGGGTCGCGTCCCCGTGGATAACCACCTGGCTGTCCTCGCTCATATAATCACGCTCCCGCCACCGCTCGTTCAGCCGCATCAGCCGCGCGGTCGCGCCCTTGTCGAGCAGTCCCTTTTCAAGCAGTTTCCTGACCAGCTTCATAAAATAATTTTCCGGTTGCGCAGGGTCGAGTGCCAACGGGACCATCGTGCGTTTGTGAAGCTCCGCGAGAAAGCCCGCAAGCTCGGTCAGCCGTTTCATCAGCCTTGTCCGCCTGCCTTCATATACCGCGCCGCAGATGTAATGGTCGAGGTCCCGGCCCTCGACGAATTCCTCGATAAGCCCAAGCCCGAGCTTCCTGTACCTGCCCAGCGGACGGACGACGCAGTTCGGCAGTTTTGTCAGGCCAAGGCGCCGCGCCTGCGAAAGGTTCCGAAACTCGTTCATCAGCCTCGCGGCCCTTGAGGGTTCGCCAATGCCAAAGAATTTCCCAATCAGCGAAAGCTCGCTCCGCTCTTCATGGTATCGGTAGACCATATTCGAGCCGCGGAGCCGCGACACGCGGAACACCGGATGTTTTACTTCAACTTTCATCTTCGGCAACACGCTCTCCCGCAGATAACCGTAAAGCGGGTCTTCGCGCTCAAGCACGCCTACATATGTGCCGCTCACCTTTTTTATCCCTCCAGCCTTCGAACATCCGGAACTCCTGCTCAAAGTTGGGCGTAAATACGCCCTTACCCAATGAGGCGTAAATCTCTTCCATCGTCCAGAACCTTACTTCGTCTATCTCTTCAACCTGACAGGCGAACGGGCCGTCGCTGAAGGTAATGAAGCTCCTTATATTTTCGGACTCGGTTTCATTTCTGAGCGGATAATCATACAGGCGGGTCAAGCTGACTCCCGAGAGGCCAAGCTCCTCGTTTGCCTCGCGCACCGCTGCCGCCTCAAAGCTCTCGCCAACTCCCAGATGCCCGCCGACAGAGGTATCCCATCTGCCCGGCTGGACATCCTTGTCCTTTGAGCGAAGCTGGAGCAGCAGCCTTCCGTCATTCGACAGCACGAGCACATGCGTTGCCCTGTGTACAAGAGACGGGTTGCCGTGGCAGGCATTCCTGGGGGCAGTCCCTATTACATCTCCCGATTCATTCACTATTTCGAATATTTCCATGCGTCCCCTATTTTTTCATCTGCAGAGTGATTTCGGCTACACGCTTGCCGAGTTCACGGCAAATCTTGGCCTCCACCTCGTTTACCGGTATCTCGCCCTGCGTGCCTGCTGTGTGCGACGGGCCGTAGGGAGTGCCGCCGGATACCGTCGTAACGAGCTCGGGCACCGAGTACGGCACGCCTACCAATATCATGCCGTGGTGCAGGAGGGTGAACATAGTGGAGATGATAGTCGTCTCCTGCCCTCCGTGCAAAGAAGCGGTGGAAGAGAAAGCGGCGCCGGGCTTTCCGATGAGCGAGCCCTTGCCCCACTGGGACCCGGTCTGGTCCCAGAAGTTCCG
>DASXVI010000170.1:0-9757 GCA_036504315.1 Nitrospirota bacterium | reverse complement strand
GGCGTGGTCAGGATACTGCCGTACCGTACCGCGCTTCGGCTGGGCGGGTTTCTGGGTGAGCTTGCGTTCGTGATAGACAAGCGCCATCAGAGACTTGCATTAAATAATATAAAGGAAAGCTTCAAGGATTTCACGGACGAGCAGGCCGAAGAGCTGGCAAGGGCATCTTTTCGGAATGTCGGTTATACCGCTTTCGAGTTCGTCCAGTCCTGGAAGTTCAACAAAAAATTTATCACCGACCGGGTCAAGTTCAAAAACCGCCAGATCCTCGATGACGCCTATGCCAAAAACATGGGCGTGGTCGTCCTGACCGGGCACATCGGCAACTGGGAATTTCTGGCCCTGAACGAGTCGATAATCGGCAAGCCCAACGGAGTAGTTGCGCGTCCGCTCGACAACCCGTACCTCGACAAAGCCGTCGCGAAGATGCGCTGCCGTTTCGGGAACATCATAATAAACAAGAACCGGGGGATGCGCGGGATATTCCGGGCGCTCGACGACGGTAAGGCGGTCGGAGTGCTGCTCGACCAGAATGTCAGGAAAAACGAAGGCGTCTTCGTGGACTTCTTCGGCAGGCCCGCCTGCACGAACAAGGGCCTCGCCCTGATTGCGATCAAGACCAAGGCCCCGATAATCCCGGCTTTCATCCACAGGACCGGGCTGGACACGCATGAGCTTGTCATCGGCGACCCGATGCCGCTGGTGGATACCGGGGACAGGGAAGCGGATGTCCTTGCGAATACCATCGCATATACAAAGACGATAGAGGATTTCGTGCGGCAGTACCCCGACCAGTGGTTCTGGATGCACAACCGCTGGAAGACGAAGCCGGAGGAAGCCTGATGCGCGAAAGGATACTTGTCCGCGCGCCCAATTGGGTGGGCGACCTCGTAATGGCGCTCCCGGCAATAGAGGGCATCCGCGCAAGCTACCCGAACGCCGAGATAACTGTCATGGTCAAACCGCCGCTCGAAGAGCTTCTGCTTGGCAACCCTGCGGTAGATCATATATTTTCGTTCGACAAGAAAAAAGACTACGACGGCCCTTCCGGCATCGCCAGGCTGATAAAGGAGATAAGGGTAAAGAAATTTACCCGGGCGATACTGCTCCAGAACGCGTTCGAGGCCGCCATAATCGCATTTCTGGCGATGGTCCCCGAGCGCGAGGGTTATGCGACGGACGGCAGGGGGATGATGCTGACGCGCGGGGTGAGGGTCTCCCGCGAGACGAAAAAGAAGCACCAGATACATTATTACCTCGACCTGCTGGAAAAGCTCGGGTTGAAATCCGCGGGGGAAAAGCCGAGGCTTTACCTGCTGGATTCCGACAGGCAGTATGCTGACGGCCTGCTGGATGAGAGCGGGTACGCAGGCGGGCCGATTATCGGCATAAACCCGGGGGCGCAGTACGGCGCGGCCAAAAAGTGGCATCCCGAACGGTTTGGGGCTGTTGCCGACAAACTCGCCCAGGAGTATGGCGCGACCGTCCTGATATTCGGCGGGCCGGGAGATGTCGGCTCGGCGGCGGCGGTGCAGGCCTCTATGAAGTCGAAGGCGGTAAACCTCGCGGGCAGGACCGGCCTTCGCGGGCTGATGTCCCTGATTGCTCGTTGCTCGCTGTTTATTACGAACGATACCGGCCCGATGCATATCGCCTCGGCGCTGGATGTCCCTACCCTGGCGGTATTCGGCTCGACAAACGCAGCCGCGACCGGGCCTTACTCTTCAAGCAAGCGCGTCGTAAAGGAGCCGGTGAACTGCAGCCCGTGCCTGAAGCGCACCTGCCCCCTGAAGCATTACCGCTGCATGGAAAAAGTATCCGTGCCGATGGTGCTTGAGGCCGCGAGGTCGATGCTGGAGGGCCGGGATGGATAGGATATACAACGGCAGGGCGGTATTTCTCGACCGTGACGGGACGATAATAGAGGAAGTGAATTTCCTGCACGAGCCCGAGAAGGTGCGGCTTATATCAGGCGCGGCTGAAGCCCTCGTCAGGCTTCGCGATGCGGGGTTCCGGCTTATCGTCACGACCAACCAGTCGGGCGTTGCGCGCGGGCTTTTTACCGAGGAACAGTTAATCGCCGTCAATGACGAGCTTGAGCGCCAGCTTCGGGCCGCGGGCGCGGGTATCGACGAGTATTATTACTGCCCGCACCACCCGGACTTTGGCTGTACCTGCAATTGCAGGAAGCCTTCGTCGGGTATGGTGGACAAGGCCGCCGAAAAATACGGGGTGGATGTCGCCGGGTCTTATTTCTTCGGCGACAAGGCCAGCGATATCGAATTTGCCAGGACCTGCGGCGGCAAGGCGGTATTGGTGCTGACCGGATACGGAAGCGGAGAGACCGACAAGCTCCGTAGTATGTGCATCGAACCGGACAAGGTATGCGAGAGCATTAACGAGGCAGCGGATTGGGCGATAGAAGACTCAAAAAAGTCCTGATAATAAAGCCGAGTTCGTTGGGCGACATCATCCATGCGCTCCCTGTGGCTTCCGGGCTGAAGGCTTCTCTGCCGGATGTCGAAATAGACTGGGTGGTGGGCGTGGGCTTCGAGGAAATCCTCGAAGGCAACCCGGCCATCAACCGCATAATAAAATTCGACCGTGCGGTCCTGAAAAAAGCGGGCAAGCTGAACCTGATGAAGTCGTTTATGGCCGACCTCAGGCAGGACAGCTATGATGTCGTGATAGACCTTCAGGGACTGCTCCGAAGCGGCTTTATGGCGTTTCTCTCCCGCACGGAGCGAAGGCTCGGTTTCGAGAACGCGCGCGAGGGCGCGAGCTTCTTCTATAACGAGAAGATTGCAGTGCCAAATCCCGGCATGCATGCCGTGGGCCGCTACCTGCTGGCGCTCGACCATCTCGGGATAAAACTCAGGCACGACCCCGATTTCCATATAACTGTCACGGAAGATCACCGGTTCCGGGCGGATGCGCTTCTAAGGGAATTGGGCGTGGAGGACGGTGAGGGCTTTATCGCCGTTGCCCCTTCGGCCCGCTGGAAGACCAAACGCTGGCCTGCCGCAAATTTTGTCGAGCTGTCGCACCGCCTTTATGCGGAACATAAAATAAAGTCGATCTATGTCGGCTCGGAGGGCGACGCATCAATTCTGTCCCATGTCAAGGGCAGGAAGTCCGTAGCCATATCCGAGGCATTCGGCAAGACTTCGCTCAAGGTGCTCGCGTCGCTGCTTACCCGCTCGAAGATGCTGGTAACAAACGATTCCGGCCCCATGCACCTTGCGGCCGCAGTCGGCACGCCGGTAACCGCAATCTTCGGCCCGACATCTCCCGACAGGACGGGGCCTTACGGGAAGGCGTCTGGCACGGTAATAAAATCACGCGAGGTTTGCGCACCCTGCTTCAAGCGCGACTGCGAAACCATGAACTGCATGAACGGAGTCACCGTCGAGCAGGTATACAAGACGGTTGTGGATGCGATTTCTTTGGACAGGAGATAATAACATGGCGGTTGACAAGGAGCTGTTGGAGATACTGGCCTGCCCGAAATGCAAGGGCGACTTGAACCTGACCGAAGCCGGGGACGGGCTTGTTTGCGAGGCCTGCAAGCTTAAATACCCCGTCAAGGACGATATCCCTGTCATGCTCATCGACGAGGCGGAGAAGCTCGGCTGATGACCCCGGTCTCGGTCGTAGTCATAACGCTTAACGAAGAAAAGAATGTCCGGGCCGCGCTTGAGAGCGCGAAATGGGCCGACGAGATAGTCGTGGTCGATTCATTCAGCACGGACGCCACGCTGGAGATTTGCCGGGAGTATACCGGCCGGGTATTTCAGGAAAAATGGCGCGGGTTCTCCGGCCAGAAGCAGTATGCGGTATCCCTGGCCAAAAACGACTGGGTGTTCGTGCTTGACGCGGACGAGCGGTTCACGCCCGAATTGACCGCTGAGGTCGAAGCCCTTATGGCTGCGGGCCCGGACAAGGCCGGGTATTTCTGCCCCAGGCGCAACCACTTCGGCGGCAAAGAGATAACGCACGGCGGCTGGTATCCCGATTATTCCGTCCGGCTGTTTAACCGCCGGAAAGGCGAGTTCGGGGACAGGCAGGTGCACGAGGCGGTGAATCTTACCGGCGCGGCTGGATACCTAAAGAACCCGATGCTGCATTTTACTTATTCCGGCGTGAGCGATTACCTTGAGCGGATGCTAAAATATTCGCGGCTCGCGGCGGAAGAGCTTGGCAAAAAAGGCAGGCGCGCAACCGCACTCGATTTGCTGTTGCGGCCGCCGTTTACCTTCTTCAAGATGTTCGTGGTCAAGCAGGGCTTCCGGGACGGCATCGACGGCCTGATAATCGCCATGCTCTATTCCTTTTATTCGTTCACAAAATACGCCATGCTCCGGGAGATGGCCGAACGCGGGGCTGACAATGAATGAAGTCGATATCTCCCGCATCCAAAATATCCTCGTCATAAAGCTGCGCAACATCGGCGATGTCCTGCTCGCCACGCCGGCCATCCGCGCACTCAAGGGAGCCATGCCCAAGGCGAGGATTACCGCGCTCGTGCGGATGGGCACCGAGGACATGCTTACCCTGAACCCGGGCGTGGCCGAGGTGATAACCTTCGAGAACGGGCGGGGGATTGCCTATGAGCTGGGTCTGGTGAGAAATCTCCGAAGGCGGAAATTCGACCTCGTTATCAACATGACCGAGGGCGACCGGGGCGCGGTACTTGCCTTTATTTCCGGCGCAAAAATCAGGGTAGGCATAGACCCGAACGGCAAAGGTATGCTGGGCAAGGGCCATCTTTTTACCCACCTCGTCGGACAGCAGAAAGACCGCAGGCACCGTGCGATTTCCGACATGGATGTCCTTGGGCCGCTCGGAATAACCGACGCCGACCCGAAGGTCGAGATATTTACATCAGCCGGGGACGATGCATTCATAGAAAATTTGCTGGCCGGAAACGGCGTTGGGACGGGCCAGCCCGTCGCAGTCGTCCATCCGACTTCCCGGTGGCTGTTCAAGTGCTGGCGTGACGATGCGGTTGCCAGCGTTATAGATTACCTCGAAGGGCGCGGTTTCAGGGTCGCCGTGACGGCAGCCCCGGACGAGCGCGAGCTTGAAAAGGCCCGCCGGATAATTTCTATGGTAACTACCCGGCCCATGGATTTCTCGGGCAAGCTGAACCTTAAACAGCTCACCGCGTTATTCAAAAGGAGCGCGCTCTTCTTCGGGGTGGATACCGCCCCGATGCATATGGCGGCGGCGGCAGGGACGCCGGTCGTGGCATTGTTCGGCCCGTCGGACTCGGAAACCTGGGGGCCTTTTACGGACAAGCGCCGGGTGGTATTGAGCACGGACGAATTCCCCTGCATCCCTTGCCACAAGGACGGCTGCAACGGGAGCAAGAGAAGCGCCTGCCTCGAGTCGATAACCGTAGAGGAAGCGGTCGCGGCGATAGAAGACCTGCTGGAGGCCGACAAATGAGGGTCCTGTACGCCTCGCATACCGCGGACCTGAAGGGTTCCGCCGTCAGTCTGTACCAGTTGATGAAGGGGCTCGACAGCAGCGACTTTCAGCCTGTCGCTGTATTCAGCAAGGACGGCCCGATGGTCGGCAAGCTCGCTGAGGACGATATGCCCGCCTTTGTGCTGAAGTCCAGGGGTTTCCTGGGCCTCAGCCTGCTGTGGGATGCATACGGTCTGATAAAGAGGGAACAGGTGGGGCTGGTGCACTTAAACAGCGCGGTCCCTTTCTGCAAGTATATCGGTATTGCCGCAAGGCTGAACCATGTCCCGGTTATATGGCATATCAGGGAAGACCCGGAAGGCAAGCGGGTGAAGGGCTTAAAGAAATGGATAGACCTGCTTGCCGACCGCATCCTGGTCGTCTCGTCGGACTTGGAGCTGTTTTTCAACGGCGGCGGCAAGGCCGTGAAGGTCTATAACGGAGTGGACACTCAGAAGTTCAGGCCCGGGCTCGATGGCTCTTCTTTCCGCGAGAGGTTCAAAATCCCTGCGGACGCATTTGTCTTCGGGGCCGTCGGCACCATCGAGCCGCGCAAGGGCACGGTAGATTTTTTGGCGGCGGCGGAAGAGGTTGCGGCTGGCAATGAGCGCGTCTGGTTTGTCGTGGTCGGCTCTGGGGAAGATGCTTTCGTTAAAGCGGCAAAGGAATCTGCCGCGCGGAGCGGGATAGCCGGAAGGGTAATCTTTACCGGGGTACAGGCTAACATACCGGAGGTAATGAACGGGATCGACGCGCTCGTGATGCCGTCGCTGTGGGAGGGCTTCCCGAGGGCGCTGATTGAGACGATGGCCTGCGGAAGGCCTGCTGTGGCAACGGATGTCGGCGAGGTGCGCTACATCCTTGCGGACGGCGAGACCGGCCTGCTTATCCAGAAGGCGGACAGGACGGCCCTTTCAGGCGCGATGCGCAGTTTGCTCGGCATGGCCCCGGAAGCACTTGCGGGTATGGGAGAGAAGGCGCGAGAGAAGGCAGTCGCGAATTACCAGATCCGTTGCCATGTGGATACCGTCCAGGCGCAGTATTGGGAAGTCCTGGGCTCGCATCCAAAGGAATAGGTCTAAGTGGCAAAACTGACATATCTGATATTGGGCAAGGAAAAGCCCTCCAGCAGGAAGCGCGTGCTGGACAGCGTGGGATACCTGCGCTCGGCCGGGCATGAGGTACGGGTGGTCAAGGTCCCGAAGGATTTGCCCGGATGCCTTGCGCTGATACCCGCGCTCCGCTCGTCGGATATCGTTATAATCCAGAAGAAACTGTTTAATGCGGCCCAGTTGTCGCTGATAAGGGCGTTTTCAAAAAAGCTCGTATTCGACTTCGACGACGCCGTGATGTTTATAGAGATAGAGAGAAACGAGCCTGTTACAGGCAAGTTCTTCAGCCGGTTCGCCAATACTGCAAAAAAGGCCGACGCCGTAATCGCGGGCAACGAATCCCTGGCGGAATATGCGCGGTCGGCCGGTGCGAAGACATTTATACTTCCTACGCCGGTAGACACCGACTTCATCACGCCCGCAAACAGGCAGGGGGGCGGCAAGGTCGTCATTGGCTGGATGGGCACAAAGGGAAACCTTGCGCACTTAAAGGCAGTCGCGCCGCCTGTCGCAAGGGTTATCGAGATCTGCCCGCAGGCGGTTTTGCGCGTGGTCTCGAACTCCTACCCCGCCCTCGACGGCTTCGATTTTGAATACAAGGAATGGAACGCGGATGAAGAACTCGCCGACCTCCGCTCTTTCGATATCGGCATCATGCCGCTTGCGGACAACATATGGACGCGCGGCAAGGGCGGGTTCAAGCTCCTCACATACATGGCGGCAGGGGTTGCTTCCGTTGCCTCTCCTGTCGGGATAAATAATGAAATCATCCGGCATGGCGAGAACGGCCTGCTGGCCGGAACCGAGGACGACTGGGAAAAGGCGCTGTTCGCGCTGGTTTCCAAACCGGAACTCCGTGAAAAGCTCGGGAAGGCAGGCAGGGATACCGCGGTAGGGGAATACTCGCTGTCGGGGTACAACAGGCGGCTCGCCGAGATACTGGCAGGAATATGAGGCTTCAAAAAATGGCCCGCTTGAGCGTCCTGCACACAGAGTCCTCGATGAACCTCGGCGGACAGGAACTTCGTATCCTGGGCGAGATGGAGGGCCTGATTGCGCGGGGCCACAGCCAGGTGCTTGCCGCGAGGCCCGGCAGCCGTATTGCTGACGAGGCAAGGGCGCGCGGGCTGAAGGTATATGAGGTACGGATGCGCGGGAGCTTCGACCCGCTCGCCGTCGTCCGCATGGCCTTCATAATCCTGAATGAGCGGATAAACATCGTGAACGCCCACGGCTCGAAGGACGGCTGGAGCGCGGGGCTTGCCGCAAGGCTGCTGTTGCGCAAGGTAGTCCGTTCCCGCCATATCGCAAACCCGGTCAGGGCGCATTTCTTCGGGCGGCTTGTATACGGGCCTTTGTGCGATATGGTGATGACGACGAGCGAGTCCATCCGTCAGGGCATGGCAGACCGGGGCGTCAGGCCCGACAAGATAATTAGCATACCGACCGGCATAGATATCGAAAAATTTAACCTCGGTATGCCGACGGGCGGCTTCCGGGCCGAGATGGGCGCGGAAGGCAAGAAGCTCGTCGGGATGGTTGCGGTCATGCGCGGAGACAAGGGGCCCGATATATTTGTGCGCGCGGCTGAAGAGGTGCTGAAGGTCCGGCAGGACGCCGTCTTCGTGCTGGTGGGCGACGGCTGGATGCGCGGGAAGCTCGAAGAAATGGCCGCCTCTTCCCCTTATTCGGGCAGCATAAGGCTAACCGGCCACAGGAACGACATCCCGCGGGTTTATGCCGACCTCGACCTGTTCGTGCTTCCGGCGAGGGCGCCCGAAGGTGTGCCCCAGGCGGTGCTCCAGGCCCACGCTATGAAGGTGCCGGTGGTTGCGTCCGCGCTCGGAGGGATAACCGAAGTCGCAATACCCGGCATTACCGCATTGTGCGTCAAGCCGGACGACTATAATGCGCTCGCGGCGGCAATTATTTCCATGCTCGACCACCCGGACAACGCTAAAAGTCTGTCCGAGGCCGGGCACAGGCTGGTTTTGGATAAATACTCGTTCAAGGGAATGCTCGACCAGATGGAGAGGCTGTATTCCTCGGTTTCCGGATGCAAACCGCCGCATAGTTTCTTTGGAGTCTAAATGGACAAGAAAAAGAGTTTTTTGGACGAGCCCGTCAGCGAAAAGTTTCTGGTTTTCGGCAGCCCGATAATTACGGACGACGAGATAGAGGAGGTTGTAGAGACCCTGAAGTCCGGCTGGATAGGCACAGGGCCGCGCGTGCACCAGTTTCAGGAGGACTTCAAAGGGTATGTCGGCGCGGATTACGCCGTCGCGCTCAATTCCTGTACCGCCGCGCTCCACCTCAGCCTTGTTGCATCGGGCATCGGGCCGGGAGACGAGGTAATCACCACCCCGATGACCTTCTGCGCCACTGCAAATGCGGTTATCCACACTGGGGCAACGCCTGTCTTTGCCGACTGCGGCCGGGACGACATGAACATCGACCCGGAAGAGATAAGGAAAAAGATAACGCCCAATACGAAGGCTATCCTGCCGGTCCATTTTGCCGGCCGTCCATGCGAAATGGACGCGATAACGGCAATTGCCAGGGAACATAACCTGGTTGTCATCGAAGATTGCGCCCACGCCGTCGAGACGAAGATAGGCGGACGGCACGCCGGTACATTCGGCGATTTCGGCTGTTTCAGCTTTTATGTAAATAAGAATATCATCACCGGAGAGGGCGGGATGGTCGTTACTAACCGCGAAAAAGACGCGGACGCAATAAAGGTACTGGGCCTGCACGGCTTGACGAAGGACGCATGGAGCCGCTTCTCGGATGTGGGCTACAAACACTACAAGGTCATTTTGCCGGGTTTCAAATATAATATGATGGACCTCCAGGCCGCGCTGGGCATAAGGCAGCTTGAGAAGGTGGATAAATACTGGCAGCGCCGCCTGGCCATATGGGAACGGTACAACGAGGCATTCGACGGGCTGCCGTGCTTCGTCCCTGCGCCTTTCAAGGAAGGCACGACGCACGCGTGCCATCTGTATACCCTCCTTATAGACATAGACAGGCTGAAATGCACGCGGGACGATGTATTAAACTATCTTACGAAAATGAACATCGGCACGGGCGTACATTATCTTGCACTCCATTCGCACCCGTACTACGCGGAAACATACGGTTATAAATGGGGCGAGTTTCCGAACGCGGAA